>DATLKS010000363.1:0-2062 GCA_035538255.1 Terriglobales bacterium | reverse complement strand
CCAATCTCCTCGGAGTGTTTCTCAGTGGTTCTGGTCCTTCGATCGTCGCCTTGGCGCGGGAGAGATGCGCTGAAATCGAAGCACTCATGTCGCAAAGGTATCGCAAGCTGGGAATTCCATTTCAGACATCGATTCTTCAGGCGCACACGCCCGCCTTCGCGCATGCCTCTGCAGTGGTCAGTTGCCGTTGAGCGTTCCAGCGATCTTCCGCGCAAAATAAGAAAACGCGATGCAGTCGATCAAAACTTTGAATTTGCGCGCGGCCATGCGGCGAGCTGGTTCAAAGTAAGCTTGGGTGCGTGCAACCGCGAGTGTGATTGGGGAGCCGCCTTGCCGGATGAAATTGTCATTGATCCCGAAGCCGAGCCTCGCACCGAAGAGGGTATTATTGGGAACTCTCCGTTCTGAATCCTGCAGTCAAACGGAAGCTATCAAACCCCTGGTTGTTGCGGTCTGTGAGAGGCTCACATGGCAATGACAAAAATAGAGGCTATTATTCAGCCGTCGAAACTCGAATCGGTCAAAGAAGCGCTGCTCGAAGTCGGTGTAGAAGGGATGACGATCACCGAAGTCAGAGGACATGGCCGTCAGAAGGGTCATACCGAGATCTATCGCGGACGGGAATATACGGTGGACTTGTTACCCAAAGTTAAGGTAGAAGTTGTGCTTGCCGATGGCGAGATGGTCGAGCGCGCTGTGCAAACCATAATTTCGATCACGCGCACTGGACGAATCGGCGACGGAAAGATATTTCTTTCGCGCATCGATGAAGTGATCCGCATCCGCAATGACGAGCGCGGCGTAGCTGCGCTGTAGCGCGCAGCTGATTCGGAAGGCGCAAGCTTACAGTCTATGTCCGTTGTTCTGCCTGGCAGCGAAATACGTGAGCGGTATGAATCCGGTCTGGATGCCTTGCGCAGGGAATTCGATTCGTCCGGCATTGGGGCTGGTGTTGTTGCCGGCCGCTGTCTCCTGGTGGACGAAGTCATCACGAGCTGTTATCGCCAGCTTCTGGGCCAGGAAGTAATAGCTCCGAACTGTGTTGCCGTTGTCGGCCTGGGTGGCTATGGCAGGCGGACGCTGCTGCCTCACTCAGATGTTGACCTACTCTTTCTCTTTAAAGATCTGAAGCATGAGGCGGCTTATAAGGACCCGCTGAGCCGGATTTATCTCGATTTATGGGATTTGAAAATACGCGCCAGTGCCACTGCACGAACCGTTGCGGAATGTGGAAAGCTTGACGCCCAGAATCCCGAATTTACGGTTTCGCTCCTCGATTCCCGTTTCTTGATCGGTGACCATGAGTTGTTCGACGGAGTGCGAAAGAAACTACTGCCCGGGCTGCTTCGTAAATCGGGAAATGAACTTGTCGAGTTGGTAAGCACGTCTGCGCGTTCCCGCCACGCCAAATATGCCAATACCATCTACCACCTTGAGCCGAATGTAAAAGAAGGTCCTGGCGGACTGCGCGACTACAACCTCGCCTGCTGGCTGGCTCTTGTGAACTCGTTTTCCCGTACCGGTGCCTGGCCAGAACAGGAGTCGCTGTTTGAACCTCGACTGTACAGAGAACTCTCTTCGGCCTTTGACTTTTTCATTTCGGTGCGCTGCTTTCTTCACTACCGTTACGGGCGCGACGACAACCATCTGAGTTGGGAGGCGCAGGACGCCGCTGCCGAGAAGGGAATTGGGACTACAGAACCGAAAGTTAAACCCTCCGCTTGGATGCGTGAGTACTATCGCAATGCGCGAGCGATCTATGGCGCATCAGTTCAATTGCTTCAGGCCGCGCAACAGAAGACCACATCGCTAGCTGCACGATTCAAACTTTGGCGATCCGACCGACACGCGTCCGGGTCCGCCGCCGATGGCGTGATTTCTTCATTGGAGAAGTACTCAATCGGGAACCGCCAGAGCGCATTCGTGATCTTCAAGCGACTCGCTCACGAACCGCTGCGGCTAAGCATTGATGCGCAGCGCACCCTTATTGAGGCTGCTCCTCTGTTCGCTGCGCCCGACGTGCAGCACGCGTTTTGGCCTCATCTCCGCGAGATCCTCCTGG
>DATLKS010000362.1:0-3546 GCA_035538255.1 Terriglobales bacterium | reverse complement strand
GGCCATGATGGTCGGAAACTGCGCCGAACTGGGGTCAATGAAAGCCGGCAACCCGAGAGACGAGGGCTTAAATCCGGCGCTCTGCATGTTATTGCCCTCGATCCATTTCATGCCGCCGAGATTGACGCTCATGGTGAAGGTGGGAGTGAAAACCTGGCTGACGCCGAGCGCAATGTTCCAACGGTTGTTGGGATTGATTTGTCCCGGACCTGCGGGATCGCTCGCACCGAAATAGGCCGGCGATTCGGCTTTGGATTCCTTTTTGTACGAGTACCGTCCGTAGATCGAAGTCTTATCGCCGATGCGATGATCAATTCGGCTACTGAACTCGTCGGAATTATTCGCTCCGGTGCCGGTGCCGCTCCAGTTATTGGTGACCTGATTGTTAATGGGCGCGGGATAGTAGTTGACCAGCTTCTGGCCAACGGGATCAATCCCAGTCTTGGAGTTGGCAAGCTTGTTTCCTGCGATGGGATCGCGAATGTAGACCGTTTTCCCGCTGTTGGGCCCGCAGGTCGCGGTTACCTGGCGAGTACTGAACGGGTCGTAGATTTGCCCGGCGACCACTGGCCTGCACAACGCGTCGGTCGCTCCCGTCGCCGCCCCTAACAGCGCCGAGAAGTCTCCCGAACGAAAAGCTGGAATCGGTGTCGTGCTGAGAGGCGCGGCGAGGGGATCGTTTTCTCGATGGCCCTCGTACTGAAAGAACCAGAATGTCTTATCCCGCTGTTTGTAGATGCCCGGAATGTAGACCGGACCGCCGCCGGCCACTCCAAACTGATTGCGATGCGAATTCGGCCGCGGCAGGTGGGCGAGATTGTTGAAGTAGAAATTCGCGTCCAGGGCGCCGTTGCGCAGGTAATCGTAAGCCACGCCATGCAAACTTCTGGTCCCCGATTTGGTGACAACGTTGACGACGTTGCCGGTGCTCCAGCCGTATTGCGCGCTGAACGAGTTCTGCTGCACCTTGAACTCTTGCACGTTATCGGGGGACGGAACATAAATCACCCCGCCCCAGCCTGTGCTTGTATCCCACGCTCCATCCAGAAGAAAGGCGGTCGTTCCAAAGTAGCCGCCGCCAAAGTTGAGAAAGGAGACGTCCTGATCGGCTGTCCCTTGCTCGCCGCCGCCGCTGATGGTCTGCCTTTGCGACAGATTGTTCACGGAGGAGTTCAACTCGACGAAGTTGAATACGTTGCGAAGGTTGAGCGGCAGCTCGGTGACCTGGACGCTGGAGATTTCCGCGCCGATGTTGGCATTCTCAGTTTGCAGCAGAGGCGGCGCCGTCGTTACCAGGACTTCCTCGGTTGCGCCGATCGTCAAGGTGGCAGTGTAGGTTGCTTCTTCACCGACCTCCAGCCGGATCCCCTGCTGTTTGAAGGTCTTGAAACCGGAAGCCTGCACGGTCAGGCTATAAACGCCCGCCGGCAGAAGCGGGAACGAGAAGTTCCCTTCGGCATCGGTCTTGTAGGCGCGTGAAATGCCTTTTTCCTGGCTGGTCAAGGTGACGCTGGCACCTGCAACGCGTGCGGCCGACGGATCGGTGACCACACCCGATAGAGAAGCAGTCGAGGCCAGTGTCTGCGCTCGAAGTGCTGTTGACGAAGATAGAACCAAGATGGGGAGGAGCAGCGCGAACGAGGACCTGGCGAATCGAATGGTTTTCAAGAGGAGCCTCCGGAATGACGTGCGCACCCCAGATTGGCAAGAACCTAGGCGCAATCTGAGGGTCGTCTTCAGTCAAATTGGCCTCTTCGCAACGGAGAGGCATACGATCGGTGAGTCGATCAAGAAAGCGTTGACTTTAAGGATATTGGCAAGGTACAGTACGGTACTGTTCGCGTGCTATTGGTTGGTTACAGGGCTGTCGGAAACCGCGGCGGCATCATGGTACTGTCCGTTGGGTTCGAGGGGTGATTCGATGGAAAAGACCTCCACTGCCATCGCAAATCCGGACCGAATCCTCGGAAATCATGAGACGGCGGGCGCTCTCGTCCAACAGACCCTCGCAGAGATCTGTCAGAGTGCACCCTTTCGGGCAAGCAGGCAGTCACGAGATCTCTTGCGATACATCGTCGACCAGAGCCTTGCCGGACACACCGAATTACTCAAGGAGCGCCTCATCGGGGTGAACGTTTTCGGCCGACGCCCCGACTACGATACGAACGAAGATCCCATCGTCAGAGCCAGGGCGGGTGAGGTCAGGAAAAGGCTGGCACAGTTCTACCAGGGACAGGGGCGCAACAGCCTGCTTCGCATCGAATTGAGTCCCGGATCTTATCTCGCTTCATTCACAGAACCCATCGAAGAGGATCCGGCCCCGGCTCTCCCTTTGACTTCAGCTGCGGTTGAGTCTTCAAAAGTGGGAGTCTTCGCGGGCGCGGCAGCAAGCGACCTCCGAGATCGCGCGCCTTTGCGTGTGGGTTTTCGAACCTGGTTCCTTGTTTTGGCCGTGGTCACGGTCAGCCTGGTTGGCGCTGTCTGGATCCAGGTTCGCTCGATCTCCCCATCGATGCTTTCTGGCAACCCTTGCTTCAGGGCCCGAATCCCGTGCTTCTCTATTCTGGTGCGAACGCGGTTTACATGCTGAGTTCCAATTTTATGGATCGGTATTCCGCTATTCATTCGCTGGACCCTCTGCAGAACCAGGGGCGCGAGTTCGTGGTTCCCATGACTTCCGACATGAAGCTTCAGCCCGGCGACCTCATTGGCTACAAGAACGATTTCGTCACGCTGGGGGACCTCGCGGCCAACGTCAGAGTTGCTTCATTGCTGGCTCGGCATCGCCGACGGTTCGACTTGCGATCGGGAGAAGACATCGCCTTCAGCGACCTGCGTCAATCGCCGAGCGTGCTGATTGGGGCCTTCAACAACAGTTGGACACTGGAACTCACCGGCGATCTTCCTTTCGCCTTCGACCGGGGCTTGACCATCAGGGATCAGACGAACCGCAAGCGGACCTGGACCCCGGTCTTTATCAAGGAAGGTGAGGTAGCCGTGGATTACGCGGTTGTGACTCGCATGCCGCGATCGAAGACCGGCGAGGCGCTCGTCGCTATCGCCGGCATTACGCAGAGCGGCACCCGCGCCGCGGCAGAGTACATTACCGATCCGGAGCAGATAACGAGCCTCGCAGCATTGGCCCCGAAGGATTGGTCGCAGAAGAATCTGCAATTTATCGTTCAAACCAGGGTCGTCAACGACATTCCCACCTCTCCCGCCGTTGTCGCTCTCAAAGCGTGGTAATGATTGGCAACGATCAAGAACACGGAGGATAGTGTTCGATGGGCTCAGACGTCATCTCGGTGATCGAAACCAAGAAGGCCCCCGCCGAGTCTTCCCACGAAGTCGAGGGCCTGGTGCAAAGGGTAGCGTTAAGCGTCACTTTCGAAAAATCGCCCAGGCTTCGAGCTTTCTTCCTTCACGTCTGCCGGTGCGCCTCCGAGGATAAGCCGGAAGAGGCGACTGAACAGCAGATTGGAATCTGCGTCTATGGCCGTCAGCCGGGGTATAACCCGAACGACGACAACATCGTTCGTTAGATCG
>DATLKS010000361.1:0-2149 GCA_035538255.1 Terriglobales bacterium | reverse complement strand
AGAGCGCAATTGCAACAAGGAGCCCCAAAGTTCTAATGTTTCTCATATTTTTTCAGTGGCCCAATTAAACCCATCAAGAGCATTGCTACCATGACTGCTAATTCCGAAAGTGGAACTGGGAAAGGGCTCCTCCTTTTAATTTAGTGAGAAAAAAGTTTGCAACTCCCCGTTGCGCGATATCTTTGTACCGTTACAAAGTGTAACAAGCTTAACAGACGAGAACAAGGGGGAACAGGGTTATATAGGCCAAATGGGGGAATAGAACTTGCATCAACCTATGACTAATGGGCTGCAAGCACACTGCCTTGCTGATTTGATGACGCGGATTGTGCATTCGAGGAAGCCTCTGGCTCTTGGATTACCTCCGAGAGCATTTGCTCTGACCAGAGCCACTCTTTCTAGCTCCCAGGCTGATCTGGTTCTATTTCTTATCACCAAACGAGTCCGAGAACCAATTTATCTGGCAAATGACACCACTTCTTGCTCATTAGGTGGAGGTTTGCTGTTTTATCAGGTAAAATGTACCTAGGGAGAGGCAAAGCCCTCTCTGCAGCTTATCGTTTGCCTGTCAGTTACTCGCAGGACAGTTGGAGACTGCTAGATCTGGCAGATTAGCTCGCGTGCAGCCGCATTATTGGTCAGCAATATGGTCAGGAATTATGTCCAGTTACAACCATCTCTTCCGGCCGGAGCGCATCGGTGAGATCGAGATCCGAAACCGAATTGTGCGCGCGGGCACGTCGGAGACGATGGCCGGAGATTCCGGCGAAGTCACCGATCAGCTGATCGAGCTCTACGAGACGTTGTCGCGCAACCTCGTCGGGCTGATCATCACGGGGCATCTGTACTGTCACCCGCGGGGACAGTACGCGTACCACCAGACCGGCATCTACGACGACTCACTGATACCGGGTCTGCGACGGCTGACGGACGCTGTGCATCGGCACGGGGGCGCCATCTTCGCGCAGCTGGCTCATGCCGGTAGCCAGTCACGCGTCCCCGGGCAAATGCCGGTAGCGCCGTCGCCGGTGCCGAACGCACTCACCGGCAGACCCGTTGCAGAAGCGGGCGAGGACGAGATTCAGGAGGCGATCCTCGCATTCGGCTCGGCTGCGGCCCGCGCGGCGGAGGCGGGATTCGACGGCGTACATATACATGGGGCGAACGGGTATCTCATCAGCGAGTTCTCGTCGCCGTTGACCAATCGTCGCGACGACGGCTGGGGCGGGTCGGCGGCGCGGAGGGATCGGTTTGCATACGAGGTGGTGCGCGCCGTGCGCGAGGCGGTGCCATCCCAGATGCCCGTGACCATGAAGCTCGGCATGTTCGATGCTGCACCGGGCGGTTTGACGATCGATGAGGAGGCCGGCCGCGCCGGTCGATTGGTCGCGGAGGGCCTCGACGCGGTCGAGGTGTCATGCAACGTCATGCAGCGCCCGACCGACTCCGCGAGGAAGTACGTCGCTGTCGGGCCGCGGCGCGCGTTGCTCGACTGGCTGCCCCAGCGTGTGTTCGCGCCACCGCCAGCCGAGGCATACTTTGCCGACGCCGCGCGGGCGTTGCGCGATCACGTCAACTGCCCGATCATCCTGGTCGGAGGAATGAGGCGCCGTGAAACGATGGAGCGGATCCTCGAGCGCCGCGATGCCGATTTCATCGCGATGGCACGACCGTTCATCCGTGAGCCGGACCTCGTGCGGCGCCTCGCTGAGGGTGGTGACGTGGCGGCATGCACATCGTGCAATCTCTGCCTGACCCACGAGTCGCATCATTCGTTGCGCTGCTGGCGTGTGCCCCGACAGCGGTTGTGGGAGCACGCGTGGTACCGGCTGCGCGGTGGATTCAACGTCACGTTCGCTCCGCGCTCCCACTGAGCAGTGCTGGATTGCCGACCTCGTTGCTCCTCTACCGCACGATAGGCGGTCACGAGGCTTTCTGCACAGGCAACTACTGTACGTTGGGAGTAAGACATGAGTCACAAACCACATCATTTTCTCCCTGTCACCGTCCTTGCAGGTGGATAGTGCCAGAACCTGGGACCTGACACACGCACGTCCTGCATACCGCTTTGTCGCAGATACTCAGCGATCTCCCCGACATGAAATATCTCTATGAGCGCTACCCTCCCCCCTGGCTTCAGCACACGCAC
>DATLKS010000360.1:0-5598 GCA_035538255.1 Terriglobales bacterium | reverse complement strand
ATAAAAGCGCGAGTGCCGCCGACGGAACGCAAAGAAACATACCGCTAATGAGCGTGGCAGTTGTGCTGTAAAGAGGCGACCGTTGCCACGTTGCCGGCAATGCCAGAGCGAGGCCCAGCAGCCATCCTCCCGCCACGCCGACCGCTAATGATTCCAGAGTCTCAGGAAAGCGATCGCGCAAAAGTTCTACAACCGGACGATCCATCGAGCGCGAGTATCCCAGATCGCCGTGAGCCAGTCCGCTAAGGTAATGCCAATAATAGAAGAGCACGTTGCGCTCTCGCGCATCCTCCGCGTGCAGAGCCTGCCGGGTTTCCAGGCTGAGCTGCGAATTGAGGTCTGTCTCTTGAACGCCGAACCCCGGTGCAAGGCGCACCAGTATGGCGCTCAACAGTCCACCCAAAAGAACTGTAAGCAGGATGGGCAGCAAGTGGCGGCCGATCTCACGGAGAGCTTTCATGCCTGTAAATATTCCTGACCGACAAGACGCACAGCAGACGCAGCAAGCTGCGTCTCTAACTTGGAATATGACAGTGCGCGAATTATGCGTCTAGTGATTATGCGTGGGGGGAACATCGCAAGTACCGTCGCTCGTCAAGCCTTTTTCAGTGAGTAAGAGCGGAGCTTGCGACTCAGAGTCCGGCGGGAAATGCCGAGGATTCGTGCAGCTTTCTGCTGATGTCCTGACGTGCCTTTCAGCGCTTCGAAGATAAGATCTTTCTCCATTTTTTCGAGCGGAGCAGAGCTGGGCGTAATGCTTAATTTCGGACGATAGTCCTGAATTTGCGCCGGAAGCTCGTGAACCGTGATGGTCTCACCGATGGCGAACACTGCGGCTGTGAGCACGACGTTGCGCAGCTCGCGCACATTTCCACTCCAGTGATAATTTTCCAAAGTGGAATTGGCTTCTTCCGAGAAATTCAGATGTGGATAGAGACTGTGAAGAAAGAAGTTCGCCAGCGGCACAATATCTTCTCTTCGCTCTCTTAATGGCGGCACTCGGAGATGGATCTGGTTGAGCCGGTGGAAAAGGTCATTTCGGAACGCCCCTCGGGCCGCCTGAGTTTCAAGATCACGGTTGGTCGCCGCAATTACGCGAACATTGACCGCGACTTTCTTCAGTCCTCCGACACGGTAATAAGGTGCTCCATCGAGAACTCGCAATAGCTTTACCTGCGTGCGCGGTTCGAGTTCGCCGATCTCATCCAGAAAGAGCGTTCCTCCGCTTGCCAATTCGAAGAAGCCGGCTTTTTGGGCTTCGGCGCCGCTGAACGCACCTTTTTCGTAACCGAACAATTCGCTCTCTACCAGATGTTCCGGAAGTACCGCGCAGTTCACGTCGATCCATGGCTGGTGGCAGCGCAGCGAGTAGTGATGAATGGCTCGCGCAATGATTTCTTTGCCGCTTCCGGTTTCGCCCGAGATCAGCACCGACGCATTGGACTTTGCGATGCGCTGAGCGGTTTCCATAAGACGCTGCATCGCCCGGCTGTGCACAATGGCAGGCACGCCCAGCAGAATCTGCGGGTTGGGGTTGGCAGACAAAGGACGCAAAACTTTCGCGGAGCGACTAACAAGTTATGCGTAGCCAAGAAGGAAATCCATAAGTGATGGACCCTTAGGAGGTTACGTTAGGTCAACGTACCAGTTACTTAAGGGCAGTCCAGCCCTCGTCAAGCTGCTTTTGCAGGATCCAGCGCTTCAGCTGGGAGTTAGATGTTTCGTCCATCTTGAGAAACTTGATCCCGGCATGACCATCTCGTGAACACCAGGCAATCTCGGCCTCTGCCTGAATCACGGGTTCGACCTCGGGAATCTGGAAGGTCAATCTGAGTGATAGGGCATTTTGCGCTTCAAGAGGCAGACCATTCACTGCGATCCCTCCGAGGCTTACGTTAGACGACGTGGCAGTGAACTCTTGCCCCTCAGGCGTCTTAATCTTTATGGGCACCTCGAGCGTGCTGCGGAAGTAGTTCTGTTGGCGTTGGCTCAGTAGCCCCAATTCGGGATTCTGTTGCGCCTGCTCGCGCATCTGCTTCAATTGCCGGCTCAAGGTGCGGCGGGAAATTCCCAATTCCTCGGAAGCGAGCCCCTGATGCCCTTTGTGCCGCGCAAGCGCCTCTAGAATTCGGTGTCGTTTGATGTCGCGGAGACCACCACCACTCGGAACCGTGGAGCGAGATGGTTGCGGGAAAGATCCGATCTTTTGCGGCATTGCTGCTGCGACGCTAAGTTGCGGTTCTGAGTACTCCACTTCCACAGGAAGGTCCGTAGGTTCGACAACATTATTCGTGCATAGTGCGCCTGCACGCATCATCAAGTTGCGAAGCTCCCGCACATTTCCTGGCCAGCGATAGGCTTCGAGGATAGCCGCTGCTGCTGGCGACAGGCGTGCTTGGGGATGATCGCTCCTGAGGAAGTGTTCTGCCAGGAGAATGATGTCCTCTTTTCGGTCGCGCAGAGGAGGCACACGCAGTTGAAATTGCGAAAGTCGATGATAAAGGTCACCGCGGAATCGGCCCTCACGGACGGCCTGATCCAGTTCCTGGTTTGTGGCTGCGATCAGCCGCACATCGACAGCGACCTTTTTGGTTCCACCCAAACGATAGTAGGGAACGCCGTCCAGTACGCGCAGAAGCTTCACCTGAAGCTTAGGCTCAAGCTCTCCAACTTCATCAAGGAACAGCGTGCCCTTGTTCGCCAATTCGAAGAAGCCGGGTTTGGATCCATCAGCCCCGCTGAAGGCACCTTTCTCATAGCCAAAGAGTTCGCTCTCGACCAGGTGCTCGGGTAGTGCCCCACAGTTAACGTCCACCCAAGGTCCGTCGCCGCGCAAAGAATGAAAGTGCAGTGCACGGGCAATGAGTTCTTTTCCTGTCCCGGTCTCGCCAATGATAAGAACGGCAGCGTTGTGGCGCGCGACTCGCTCCACCATCAGCATCAGCCGTCTCATCGATTCGCTGCGGAAGACGGCTTGTGCGCCTGGCAAATCGAGAGTGATGGGTTCGCTGCTCAACTGAATGGGGCCTTTCGATGCTTCTGGGCCGGAAGTGTAGGTCAGCAGAGTAGATGCCCGCAACCTAAATAAAAAGCGGTACTTGGCCTGATAATGCCCCGGTTTAAGCCTTAATTTTTCAGGTCTAATCCTGTTTTGAGTAGGTCGAATTCAGGGTCGAAACGTCTCTTGGCTCAATTCGAGAGACATTCTGTCTCAAAATTCATGTCGCAGTAAGCCAAGTTGTCCTGCGGCCAGCGGTCCCAATTCGGTTCTACTACGTAAGTGGAACAAACTAATGAGAAAACTCTAACTTTGCTTTCACAGGCCGGCATGGAAGTTGAAATGCAGAAAGGCATATTGCGAGGGTATTTGGCAATGCAGGCGGACCGACTTAAGTCTGGTGCATTCATCACGTTTGTAGCAGTCCTGGGCGCTTCAGTCTTCGCCTATGGAATGTTCACCTGGCAATCCCAGGATCTCACTCGTCTGGCCGTATACGTAGTGATCGCCGCGATCGCGTCGGGCCTGAAGGTGAGTCTGCCAGGGGTGAACGGCACGATGTCAGTCAACTTCCTCTTCGTGCTGCTTGGAATTGTCGAGCTCAATCTTCCGGAAACACTGCTGATCGGCATTACTGGGATAGTCACTCAGAGCCTCTGGAAATCACGCAAAATCACTCCCGTCCATTTGACATTCAATCTTGGGGGAAACGCAGCCGCAATCGGCGCTTCGTATTTTGTCTACGAGTACGTAAACAATCGTTGGTTCGCACATAGTTTGCCATTGTCACTTGTAGCGGCCGCATCGGTTTATTTCTTGGCCAATACCGTTCCGATCGCTGCAGTAATCTCGCTGACAGAACACAAGCCTGTCCAGAAGATCTGGAAGGAATGCTATTTCTGGTGCTTTCCGTACTATCTTTTTGGCGCCGCACTCACGGGATTGGCTCACCTGATCAATCAACACGCCGGATGGGAGACCTCACTTCTCGCCTTCCCAGCGGTCTACTGGATCTATCGTTCTTATCGGCTCTACCTTGAGCGTCTGGAACACGAGAAGAGCCATGTCGAGGACATGGCATCGCTGCACCTGCGCACCATTGAGGCTCTGGCGCTGGCTATCGAAGCCAAAGACCACACGACCCACGAGCATCTGAGACGTGTCCGCGTATATGCCACTGAAGTGGCGAAGCAGTTGAAAGTCTCTGAGGAGGAATTGGAAGCGCTCAGAGCCGCCTCGCTGCTGCACGATATCGGAAAGCTTGCGGTGCCGGAGCACATCATTTCGAAGCCGGGAAAACTTACGCCGGAAGAATTCGAGAAGATGAAGATTCACCCAATTGTGGGCGCCGAGATCTTGGAACGCGTCCAGTTCCCGTATCCGGTGGTTCCCATCGTGCGCTACCACCACGAAAAGTGGGATGGCAGCGGTTATCCGTATGGATTGCGTGGGGAAGAGATTCCTATCGGCGCGCGGATTCTTGCCGCTGTTGATTGCCTCGATGCGCTGGCGTCAGATCGTCAATATCGCCGCGCGCTGCCTCTGCATGAAGCAATGCGTCATGTGGAGATGGAAGCGGGCAGCAGCTTCGATCCGGCGGTGGTAGCCGTACTCAAAAAGCAGTATCAGGAGCTGGAGCGCAAAGCTCAAGATCAGGATCATCCATTGGTGAAACTCTCTACCGACCTGAAGGTGGCCAAGGGAGCCCCTGCTGCCGGTCTTGAACATAATGAAGCCAAAAAAGACGAGCAGGTGATTATTGCCAGGGCCCACCAGGTTGAGTTCCTGTCGTCGATCGCAAGCGCTCGTCAGGAAGCTCAGATGCTGTTCGAGCTCAGCCAGACTATCGGCAACTCGCTCTCGCTGGACGAAACACTTTCAGTTTTGTCAGTGCGTCTGAAGCGTCTGATTCCGTACGACTCGATTGCGATCTACTGCAAGAAAGATGATCGCCTGGTTCCCGAATTCGTAACCGGCGACAACTTCCGCCTGTTCTCGTCATTGCAGATTCCGATGGGGCAAGGTTTATCAGGATGGGTGGCACAAAATCGGAAGGCCATCGTGAATGGCAATCCCTCGGTCGAACCCGGATATCTCGCCGACGACACCAAGTTCAGCACACTGCGTTCAGCCCTGGCAGTACCGCTCGAAGGATTGCAAGGTGTCCTAGGTGTCCTGGCTCTCTATCACGCAGACAAAGATGCATTCACGAACGATCACTTGCGCATTCTGCTGGCGATTGCATCGAAGCTCGGACTGTCAATCGAGAACGCTCTGAAGTACCGCCTCGCAGAAACATCGGCCACAACTGACTATCTCACCGGCTTACCGAATGCGCGTTCTCTCTTCCTGCATCTGGATCGTGAGATGTCGCGCTGCCGCCGCCACGAAGAGGCACTCACGGTTCTCGTCTGCGACCTGGACGGCTTCAAACAGGTGAACGATCGCTTCGGACACCTTGAAGGCAATCGTCTGCTGCGTGCATTTGCGCAGAAGTTAAAGGAGTCCTGCCGCGAGTATGACTATATTGCGCGTATGGGCGGCGACGAGTTCGTAGTCGTCGCTCCCGGACTTACTCCAGAAGACAGTCTGGAGAAAAC
>DATLKS010000359.1:0-3168 GCA_035538255.1 Terriglobales bacterium | reverse complement strand
ATCACTGCGATAATCAGCCGCCTCGCCACGCAAGATTTCAGGCGCCATGTACGGCAGAGTGCCGCTTACGCTCGATGCGGTCTGCATGGTTTCGAGAGACCGCGTGGCGCCCTCGAAAACTTCACTCCCTACGCGCCGTGCTAAACCGAAATCCAGGACTTTTGCCAGACCATCGGAAGTGACAACAATATTCGCCGTCTTCAAATCCCGATGC
This sequence comes from Terriglobales bacterium, assembly GCA_035538255.1. Classification (GTDB taxonomy): domain Bacteria; phylum Acidobacteriota; class Terriglobia; order Terriglobales; family Acidobacteriaceae; genus Gp1-AA112. The sequence goes on along the minus strand of DATLKS010000359.1, from coordinate 2,954 downwards.
ACGATTCCTTTGTCATGAGCGCGGGCCAGAGCGCTGGCGATCTGGATGCCATACCGGAGGACTGACTCCGCGGGCAGTCCTCCGTCTCTGCTCATCGCGCGCAGGGACTTGCCTTCGACCAGCTCCATCACGATGTAGAGGTTGCCTTCAGTCTCTCCAACTTCGTAGATGGTGCAGATATTCGGGTGAGCAAGCGCGGAGGAAGCACGCGCTTCATGGAGCAGATTCTGGCTCGCCGATGCGTCAAGTCCGGCACCCTTGTTCACGACTTTCACAGCCACGTCGCGATGCAGCACCTCGTCGTGAGCGCGATAGACGGTCCCCATTCCGCCTTCCCCAATTTGCGCCACGACACGGTAATGACCGAGGACTTGACCGATCACAGCACACTCCCTTTCCCGGCCCATCGTAGGCTGCGCTTTGGGCTGTCGTCAACGAACCGGAGCTTTTATGTGAGCGCCTGATGCACTTTCAAGGCGCACCAGAATGTGTCTCCGGCACAGCCACGGATCGAGCTGAGCAGGATTGTGTCCGGATTGTCGGAAATAACCGGCCAATTTCCTGAATCACTCCTCTAAAACTGGGCTCGGGAAGCGTTATTCTCTTGCGGTTGGATTTGGGGAGAAGGAGCTCCGCTTCCGGCTGAGATCTTGGCGGGTCCACGCCGACAGCAGAGCCCCAATGCACTACGATTCTCTTTATCCCACTTTCTGTCCGCGCGCACAAGCTTGAAACTGACTGGGCCAGAGACTGCGACAAGATCATCCTTCGGCGATGCCCGGCATGTGAACGGGATTCGATCATTGGCCACGGACACCGCAGCAAGCAGGCGCATGATGAGCATCACGATTGGATTGGTGTCCGTCGCGGTCGCTGTCGCGCTTGCGGCAAGACTTTTACTTTTCTTCCGCTGCTTTCTCTCCCGTACACGCAGTACAGCTTGCTGGCGCGATGTCAGGCGTTGAGGCGGCGATTTGTGGAGCACTGTTCCTGGGAAGAGGCAGCCCCTACGCTCAAAGACTCTAATCGCGTGCCAGATCCTTCCACACTTCGCCGCTGGTTGAGCGGTTTGGAGCGCTCTCAACTAGTGACCTCTTTTCTGCGTCAAACGCTTGCGCGCGTGGGTCACTGGCTGACACGCGGCGGTCAGGCCGATCACCAAGCTCGGCTTTTGGCTTGTCTGATTCCGATTGTGCAAATCCTCTTGCCCTTGCGCCTCTGAGAAGTATCTTTTCCCACCCACCATCCTCGCCTGGGAATGCTGGCGGTCTTCTCCTACGCTCGCTTGCGGACGAGAACAGCACCGTGAGCGAGGACGTCGAAAAACTCAAACAGCGCCGGCCGCTGCTCGATTATCTGCGGCAGCAGAACTGGGAGGCTAGCCCCGCAGGGCATGGCTCCCTCGAGTTTGTCGGACTTTGTCCGCTGCACCCAGAGACGCAGCCTTCGTTCTACGTCAACCCTCGCAAAAATCTCTTCTACTGCCACGGCTGCGGTCAGGGTGGCGATCTAATTCGTTTTGTCGAGTTGTCGCGCCATCTATCCTTCCGCGAAAGCCTGGCCTATCTCGAGCAGCAAAGCGCTCCTCCCGTCGACCCTGCCGCCGTGCTGGAGGAGGCGGTCGCGTTCTATCAACAGCAACTCGATTGCTATCCCGAAGCGCTGTGTTATCTGAACCAACGCGGAGTGCGCGATCCCGCTCTGATCCAAGAACTGCGGATTGGTTACGCCCCCGGGGCGAGCTTGCGCCGTCATCTCACGGCGCAAGGCTATTCTTTCGATCTCCTACGGCGTGTCGGCTTGCTCACCTCGCAGGGACGCGACACCTTCTACGGTCGCGTCGTCTTTCCCTGCTGCCAAGACGGACGCACGGTCAACCTCTATGGCCGCAGTCTTGGCACCGCCTTCGCCCATCGATTCCTACGCGGCCCCAAGGGTGGCTTGTATGCCTGGGAACAAGTGCGGCAATGCTCCGAGGTGATTCTTGTCGAAGGACTGTTCGATTATGCCGTGTTGTGGCAGGCCGGTTTTCGTCACCTCACCTGTGCCTTGGGCACCCATCTCAACGCCTGCCAGTTTCAACAGCTGTGCGACGGCCCGCGCACGGTTTATCTCACCTTTGACGCCGACGCCAATGGCAGCGGCCAACAAGCCGCACAGCGGCTCGCACATCGCCTCCGTGTGCAAGGTATCGCCACGCGCCGCGTCCTCCTGCCTCAGGGGCACGATCCCAACTCCTTCTTCGTCCAGGGTGGTGACGCGCGACAGTTCCAGTCTCTTATGGAGACCGCTCAGCCATGAAGTTCCGCCTGATCGAGCAGCACACTTCTAATCACGCACACAGCCCGATTCACATCATCGAGCAAACCAGCGGCCGAGAGGTGGGCTGGATTAATCGTTACTTGGACCGCGAATACGTCCGTCGCCTGGCAGACAGGAGTCTGCGTATCTACGGTTACAACCTGCTGCACTTTGTTCGTTGGTGGGGGAGTGTTCATCGCACCGGCGACATCGTGGAAGCAGATCTTACCGAGTCAACTCTCCTGGAGTACGTGCGCTTCCAGTCCAGCCAACAACCTCGACCTTCCGCTTCCACCATCAATGACCGCGTCGCCGTCGCGGATCGCGCTCTGCGCAACGAGTTCCCGGATGCTCCCTGTCAGGTGGCTCGCGGTTTTCATCAAGCGTTCTTGCGGCGTAGGCCCATGGGTCTAGGCCGCCCGCGGGTGGCGATGAGTCGGCTGCGGGTAAAAGTGCCTAAACACAACATCGTGCCCCTCTCGGTGAATGAAGTAGCGCGCTTCTGGTCGAGTTTTCGCACTTCCCGCGATTTAGCCATCGTGGGCTTGATGGTCCTCCAGGGGCTTCGCTCCGCCGAAGTATTGGCTTTGAATCACGACGACGTGCTGCTTCCTGAAGGGCAACTTCGCGTTCCTGGGAAAGGTAACAAACTT
>DATLKS010000358.1:0-1773 GCA_035538255.1 Terriglobales bacterium | reverse complement strand
GCTTGGGTTCGAAAAGGTCTCACACTTTCGAGAGGTTGGATGGAAGTTCGCCAGGTGAATCGACGTAGGCTATTGGCAATTGTTTCTTTAGCCCCATGACTAGGCCAGCGGGACGAATCAAAGCAGGCTCACTCTGCACATGCCTTTGGCGGCCTGAATCTGCGAGCTGATGCCCTTCAGGGAAAGAATCACAAAGACAACAGACCCATCCGTATTTTCCCAGCGGTCGCAAATCTGTGTTCCGGGTATTGAAAAGGCGTCGGCGTGCTCCTCTTCCACCTCAATGGCGAATCGTCGCGCTCGATCTCCTCTCAAAAAAGCGAGAACCGAAAGGGCGAGCGCCCGAATTGCCTTACTGACTTCCATCGTCTGCCCCTTTCAAACGTACACTACTCCCCAAATGGATGAGAATTTCTAGGAGTTCAACCAGAATTGGCTCTCGCCATTTCGGTTATCGTGGGCCGGCGTTGAATTACTTGGGAAGTTCCCAGCGGAATATTCGCAACGGCGCCGAGCTCAAGCTGCTCGCGAATAGTAAACATCTGCGACGCTATGGTCGCCAGCGTGTCGCGCCGAATATCCTGCTCCATTTTGGTTGACCACTCCAATTTCGCTTTCCATATCAATTGCTCTTGATGCGCATCCAACCGGCAACAACCCCGCTACTTAGCCGCCTGAATCTAAAACGAAGCGGTGCTCGGGATTGCATCCACGGACTTCGTTGAGAAGCGGTGGTCCATCGTAATACACTCCGAAATTCCGCCCGTAGTGACCGTGTGTTCACGCGACACAGTTCACAACTGCATGCGGGGCGGTGCCGTGCTGTTCTGACAAGCTGCTCATCGAGGCAATCCGAACATCTCTAAACCGACAGCGAGTAGAATTGTGTTGTGCAATGAATGCATGACCCACGTGTTGAGCGTGGAATCGGTTCGCAGTCTCACGTAACCCATCGTGATGCCAAGCAAAAAGGCATAAGGGCCAACGATGAAGGAACCATGCTCGAGCGCGAAGAGCCCGGCCATCACGATCACCGCTAGATCCTCTCTGAGGTGCTTCCGTAACCAGATCAGAAGCAGGCCACGGAAGAAAACCTCCTCAAAGAGCGGCACAAGGAGTACCCCTCTGGGGATTGCAATGATCCACGCCATCGCCGGCCGTCCCTGCAAACGTTTGGCATCCGTGGCAAGAGCGGCTGTCTGCCGCACAATACCCGATAGTGGTCCGAATAAGGGATTGAGTGACTATGTAATTCAATCGAATTACAATCTGTGAGGAGGTGTTTTTCTTATGCCTGCGAATGCATTAGTACAGACACGGATTGATCGTGATGTGAAGGAACGTGCGGCGGCGGTGCTCGAAGAGCAGGGCATCACGGTTTCCGATGCCGTGCGCATCTTGCTGACACGGACCGCCAACGAGGGGGCGCTTCCGTTTACGCAGGCGAACAATGCGGCCGCGCACGATGTTTGGTTTCGTGCCAAGGTGCAGGAAGCGCTGGATGATCCTCGACCTGCTATCGCGCACGAGAAGGTGGAGGCACGCTTTGCCAAACGCCGTGCCGCGGCGCGGCGCAAGGTGCAATAGCCGATGCAATTGGAATGGACCCAGTTTGCCCAGGCCGACCGCGAAGCGATTTTCGATTACATCGAGGCAGATAGTCCTCAGGCGGCCATTACCGTGGACGACCGCATCCGCCAGCAGGTCGAAGAGCTGAGGAAATTTCCGAAGATTGGCCGCCCCGGACGAATCGATGGCACACGCGAGCTGATC
>DATLKS010000357.1:0-2495 GCA_035538255.1 Terriglobales bacterium | reverse complement strand
TTCCGAGCGCTCGGGCTTAGTCCGAAACGAGCCGTTCGTGGTGCGTGCTTTCGCTTCGACAACGGCCTTCAGGGACGCCACTCTTGAACCCGGTTGGATTGCAGCATTTACCGAGGGGCACTGGATCGCGACCCAACCGCTTCATACCTTAGCTGCGCGCCACCTGCTCGATGAAACGATGCGCCACGAATTTCTGCACGTCTTTGTGGAGAGTGAGGCAGTACCGAACACACCGCTGTGGCTTCGTGAAGGCCTGGTCGAAGCGTGGAGCGATTCGGGTAATGGCAAATCTGATCGCGCTCCGGCGTTGACGATTGAAGCTGTCGATGGCGCACTGAGAACCGCGACAAACGAGAAAGGTTCCCTAGCCGCCCATTGCGCTGCCGGATGGTACGCGGAGCGCCTACTCCACGACTATGGGCGGGGGCGGGTCATCGCGTGGTTGCGTTCAGGCGTTCCCGCCAACGTTGTTATCCACCTCGGGCAGCGGCAGACGAACTGAAGCGCTCTTGCCTCCGCCCGGGGGACCTATCAAAGCTGGTTCGTTCAGCGGTTCATCCGAATCATCCTGCGGCCCGGACCGGGAACTTCGCGCAACGTGAAACAGCGTCGCAGCCCAACCCAAGAGCATGAGCCAGCTTCCGACCGACAATAAGTAAGCGCCGATCAGCTTCAAAACGACGGCCCACACCTGCTGGGAGACCGTGCCGTGCGGAACTCCATTGAAGAATCGGCCTGGTAGAGCGACACCCAATAGCGCAGCCACAATCACCGCGGGCCACCATTTCCAGTTGAGGATGAATCGGATGACACGTCGCCAGGGCAGTCGCCATCCGGATTGGATCGAAGCGAGCGCACAGGGAATCAGTTTTCCAGGGGCCACGATCCAGCGGAGAATCCACTCGGCGAGGGTTAGCCAGCGCACCAGGTGCACATAAGTGAACAGAGTTGCCCGCCAGTGCGCGGAGGCTCGTGAATTCAAGTAGCCTGCCCAATTCGGAATGTTGTCGTCGCACCAGTCCAGCAGTAGCCACGCCAGCCATCCAAGTGCAATCCAGAAAAGCAGCGAGAGCGTACCCCAGGCCAAGCGGGAATTGCCGCGATCCTCGGCTAACAGTGCTCGCATCGTCCCGGCTTGAAGTAACAATGCCAGAGCAAGGAGTCCAAGCGGTAAGAGGATCGTGAGGGCAACCTGCCATCCGGACTTATCAGGCAGCCGCGTCCACCCCAATCCAAGCAGCACCAGCACCGCGATTCCAAGCACCTGCGCCGCGATCCAACCCCGCGCGCCTATCAAGCGATCCAGCATGTCTTTGAAGTAGGTCACGGTAACACCTCCAGCGCAGCAGGATCTGTCGTGGTCTGGATATTCGATTGATACATGGGCCCCGCCTGCGCCGGGCTGATCGCAAACTTGCCCGGGTTTACCACTTTGAGCAGATAGACGTACTCCCGTCGTCCAGAGAACTCGGTGTTAAAGAATGCAGCGCGGTCATCATGGAACTCTTTGCGCGTAAACCAGTCGGCCCACCAGTCAGGTTTGTTGTTCAGCTTGTAGAGGCCGGTTTCCGCCAGAAATTCAGTTCCGGCCGGGATTGGATCTTCCGCCAGCAAATACTTCCAATCAGAGCCATTGAGCGCCAGCCGCACCGCAACGATATCTCCGACGTGAACCGGGCCCTTCAGCGGAACCAGGTCGTAAGTGATGGCATCGGTTGGCCTGTCCTGCTTCTTTTGCAGAAGGTAATAATCACGCGTTATGTTCAGGGCGAGTTTCCCTTGCTGATAAAGATTATGGTTCCCCGAATACCAGGCACTGTTCGCCGACCAGTAGGTGATGCCATTGCCGCTCTTTCGCACAGTGATCTGTCCACCGTTGCCCACGAGGGCGCGGTCGACGTTGATGCGCCACGGAGCTGCGAAGCCGTCACCTGCGCCGAAATGGCGCTTCCCTACGCTGGTTCCATTGACCAGGGCTTCGACATCCGAGGTGTTGTTCAATTCTCCGCTCAACTCGAGATAGTCGGTGAGCCCATGGATGACCATCGCAGTCTGCTTGGTCGAGCTCCAGTAATCTCCATCTCTGCGTGCGGCAAGCCACTGCGCCGCCTTTGGCAGGAGGCCGCTGCCGCGATCCTGTTTGATTAGCAGCTTCAATGCCAAGGCCGTAGTCTCCGGTGAGGTGTCATCCCAGTAGTCGAGCAGGCCGTCGTAATTCCCCTCCCAATGCGCGTTGACGTCGCTGACTTTGGCCTTCTTTTCGAGCAGAGTCGCCGCCTCTTTGGCGCGACTATCACCGCTCGCGTCCAACGTCAAACCGAGCAGCGCGATTCCTTCGTCGCTCAGTTTTCCGCGGTTGACCCATGCCTTGCCGACTGCGTCGTGGGGAGCGCCGCCGGTGGTCGCCAATGCGAAGACTGCGTAGGCCCTCAGGTCAGGGATCATGTCGGGATGCGCCGACAATGTGGTGCTCAGCCAGCTTCTACCCTTGTTCA
>DATLKS010000356.1:0-5795 GCA_035538255.1 Terriglobales bacterium | reverse complement strand
CCGACCAGGCAATCCACCCGCCGCCGTGCTCAGTTACTCTTACTGGGAAAATCGGTTCAGTGGTGATTTGGGCGCAGTTGGCCAGTCCATTCTGATCGAAGGCAAGCCTGTCACAATTGTCGGGATCAGCCCAAAGGGATTCACGGGCGCGAATATCGGCGAGACAGCCGATATCACCCTTCCATTGGCGGCTTTGCCGCAGCTCTTCCCTGAGCATGCTAGGGCGCTTGAAGCAGGCTCGCAGTGGCTGATGGTCTTGGCAAGGCCTCGCACCGATATTTCGATCGCACAAGCCAAGGCACGACTGCGCGTCGCATGGCGACAGATGGCATCCACCGCGATCACACCAGGCATGAACCCGAAGAGGCGTCAAGAGGTTCTCAACTCTTCGCTCGATCTCGTACCTGGTGCTACTGGATTCTCTCGTCTACGTGAGCAATTCCGGCGTCCCCTCCTGGTTCTCATGGCAATCACAGGACTTGTGCTCCTAATTGCCTGTGTTGATTTCGCCAACCTGCTCTTAGCGCGTGGCGCGTCCAGATCCAAAGAGATCGCGGTTCGCTTCGCAATCGGAGCGAGTCGGTGGCGCATTCTTCGCCAGCTAGTCACGGAAAGCCTGATACTTTCAATGACTGGTGCCGCGCTCGGAATCGGATTGTCAGGCGTAGGTAGCCGTTTACTAATCATCCTGCTGTCAAGCGGCCGAACCGAAGCCGTGCTGCTCGATGTTCGACCGGATGCACGAGTTCTGCTGTTCACCACTGCGGTCGCCCTTATCACCGGTATTCTCTTCGGCTTGGTGCCAGCGCTCCAAGCAACCGCAGCCGGTCCGGGAGTGGCGCTTAAGGGCAGCACTCAAATTGGTTTGCGTTCCCGACTCGTTCCAACACTAGTCGCTTCGCAAGTAGCGCTTTCGCTCGTGCTGTTGATTGGCGCGGGCCTATTCGTGCGGACTCTCGAAAATCTTGAGCGCATCGATTCTGGTTTCCGCGGCCAAGGGGTACTGCTAATCAAGTTGGACCCGCGGCGGGCAGGATATAAGGAAGCGCGTCTGACCGCTCTGTATGAGGAATTACTCCAGCGATTCGGAGATCTTCCGGCGTTTTGTCGGCAAGCCTATCGAGCCACACACCTCTGAGCGGCAGTACTTGGTCGGATCCGGTCTCCATCAATGGCCAGCCGCCCACGAAGGAATTTATGCACCTCAACCTGGTTTCGCCCGGCTTCTTTAAGACCATGGGGACGCCTCTGCTGCTGGGCCGCGAGTTCGGCACGGGTGACCGGATGGGCGCGGCGGGTGCGGCAATTGTAAACGAGACCTTCGCACGTCGGTTCTTGGAGGGGCGACCTCTCGGGCAGCGCATCTCGCTCCCAATTCCGCGCTACCCCTCCTTCGAAGTTGTTGGAGTCGTCAAGGATACTCTCTCACAAAGTCTTCGCGAACCCGCGCCGCCCGCCGTTTACTTGCCGGCCCTGCAGTATCCCGAGATGATCGGTTCCGCGTGTTTTGAACTACGCACTGAAACCTCTATAGCCTCAACAGCAGCGCTTGTGCGCGATGAAGTTCGTGCACGATTCTCCACGATACCTGCTCAGGTACAAGTAGAGCCACTAAGCGAGCAAGTGCTGCGCACGCTGAATCGAGAGCGCATGTTGGCAGCGCTCGGAACCTGTTTTGGGGCTTTGGCGCTCATTCTCGCGGCAGGAGGCCTATATGGGCTCTTGGCGCAGACGGTAACTCAGTCCACTAACGAGATCGGAATTCGCATAGCGTTGGGGGCGAGGCAAGAAGACATTTTGAGTTGGGTGCTATCGCGTGCTCTCCGCTTGGTTGGGTGTGGTATCGCAGCTGGAATTCCAGTCGCATGGGCCAGCGCGCGGCTAATTGGTTCAATGCTGTTCGGATTGCGAACAATGGATCCGGTTGCGACACTGGTAGCGCTCACCCTGTTGAGTGCAACTGCTCTGTGTGCGGCACTCTTTCCGGCTTTGCGGGCGGCGCGAGTCGACCCACTGGTGGCCCTGAGATACCAATAAATCATGGGGCCCGAGAACGTTTCCTTTTTTGATGAGCCTTGAATCCATGTTACGGAAGAGAGCCACTTCACAATGAACTCCTTCCTTCGCAAGCTACGCTGGTTAGCGCAACGGCGGGACAAGGAAGCCGAGCTGCGCGAGGAACTTCAATTCCATCTGGATCGAGAAGCAGAAGAACGCCAGGAGCACGGATTGGCCGAGAACGAAGCGAGGTCGGCGGCACAGCGCGAATTGGGAAACATTGCTCGCGTGGGAGAGCAGATTCGCAGCGAATGGGGTTGGACGCGACCCGAGCAATTTGCGCGCGACGCCGAATATGGACTACGCCAGATCCGCCGTAACCCGGCGTTCTCAGCTATCGCCATTGCGACACTGGCGCTCGGCATCGGCGGGATTACGGCGATGTTCAGCGCTGTCTACGCGGTGTTGATCCGGCCCCTGCCCTACGCCGACGCAGACCGTCTCGTCATGATTTGGATCGACATGGGCAAGAGGGACGTCAAATCGGTACACAATCCCACGCCAGCGGAGTGGATTGAGTGGCGGCGTCTCAATACGGTATTCACCGATCTCGCGACCAGCCAGCCGGGCGACGCGACACTCTCCGGCGACGGCGAACCCGAACTGGTTCCAGCGCGAAAGGTATCGTGGACCTTCTGGAGCGTGCTTGGCGTGCAGCCGATGCTTGGACGCGTCTTCACCGAGGACGAGGACAACAAGGCTGTTCGTGTTGCCGTGATCAGCCGTGGGTTATGGAAGCGGCGCTTTGGCTCCTCACCCGATATTGTCGGTCGCAAGATTTCGCTTAACGACCAGCCTTACGAGGTGATCGGCGTGATGCCACGAGGGTTCTTCTTCATGCCTTCGCGCGACATCGATATCTGGATGCCGGCGTCATTCCCCGCCTGGATGCGAACGAACTTTACCTGGCACGATGCTCAGATCGTGGCGCGACTCAAGGCCGGCGTAACGCTCGAGCAGGCAAGACAAGCCATGAGGGCACTGAGTTTACAGGTAACAGCAAAGGATTTTCGAGGTCCGCATGCGGTAATCGTCAGGCCTTTGCGGGAACAGATCGCGGGCAAGACGCAAACCGAGCTGATTGTGCTCATGTGCGCGTCGCTGGCGCTACTGTTGATCGCATGCGTAAATCTGGCCAATCTTTTGCTTTCGCGTAACGCAGTGCGCGGCCGAGAAGTCGCGGTGCGCGCGGCGCTGGGTGCGGCTCGTGGAAGACTGTGCGCACAATTTCTTACCGAGAGCCTGGTGCTTGCTGCGTTCGGGGCGCTTGCTGGGCTTGCTCTCGCTGTTCCGGCCATGCGATTTCTTGAAAGGCTTGTACCGGAGGCGATGGGCGCGACGCGCCTCACTATCGATTGGCGTGTGCTGGCATTTTCCGCAGCCATCGCTATCGGCGCCGCGTTGATATTCGGAGTGGCGCCCGCACTGCGAGGGTCACGACTGGCGCCGCAGGAAGCACTCCGCGATTCTGGACGCGGTACGGCGGGCGCGCGCAGCCATTGGTTCCAGCACTCACTCGTGATCATCGAGACGGCGCTCGCCGTCGTGCTGCTGACCTGTGGCAGTCTTCTGTTACAGACTTTTCAGCACCTGAGGAACACCGACCTCGGAATGAGGACGGAAAGGCTCTTGACGTTCGAGACCCCGCTGTTCCGATACAAGGACTTCGATCGGCGTGTGGCATTCGTCAACGCGGAGCTGGAGAAGGTCCGTGCGATTCCCGGCGTGATCAGCGCGGGATCGATCAATCTAATCCCGTTCACTAATTTCGCCAACGCGACTTTCTATCAACTCGAGGGCCAGCCGAAGGACAGTTATGCCGCACAAGTCGCTCTCATGCGCAACGTGAGCCGTGACTACTTTGCGACGGTCGGCGCGCGCTTGCGCGAAGGCAGGTTCTTTGCCGCCTCCGATCAAAAATCAGATTCGCCGGTCGCCATCGTCAACGAGCCGTTCGCGAATCGCAACTTTCCCGGCCAGTCGGCGCTCGGCCGAAAATTTCAGTTTGGGTCTCTGGGCGAGAAGGGCCATTGGTACACGATTGTCGGCGTAGTGAAGCAGATCCGCGAAAGCGGAGTTCTTGAAGACGCCAAACCAGCGGTCTATCGCGTGAACGAGCAAACCGACCAGATCGGCGACTTCAACTGCGGCATCGTCGTTCGAACGGCCATCGAGCCGGCATCGATCGTCTCGGCAGTCCGTCGCGCGATCTGGTCGCTGGACAAAAATCAGCCACTTGCGCGCATCCGAACGATGGAAGAGATCGTCGATGGTCAGCTATCGACGCCTTCGCAGAGCACGGAGCTTCTGGGCGCATTCGCTCTGCTGGCACTGCTTCTCGCGTCGCTTGGAATCTATGGAGTACTCTCCTACGCTGTCACGCAGCGCACCAACGAGATCGGAGTGCGGATGGCCCTGGGCGCGACTTCTCAACAAATATTGGTGTTCTTCAGTCGACAGGGCCTGGCGTTGACAATTGGCGGCCTCACCATCGGGTTACTATTGGCGGCGGTCGCAGCGCGTTCGATGAGCAATCTGCTCTATGGCTTCCACCCCGCTTATATTCCAGCGGTCACGGCGGTGTCTCTCATTCTGTTGGCGGTGGCAGCTCTTGCCTGCTTTGTTCCCGCGCGCCGCGCATCGCGCGTCGATCCAGCGATTGCTCTTCGGAGTGAATAGGCCCTGCCAGGTGTTCTGATGTCCGTCCAGCATGCCGCATCGACCCTAATCAGACGGTCAGTAGATACTTCGCAAGAGAACCGATTCGATTCAGAGTCTCCGGTCGCATTCGTGTTGGCAGATTAGCGCCAGATTCGTCAGTACGTCTTATGAAGGCACCTTGTATGGATCGTCTCGGACGACTGGTTTTGTTAGCACCATGGCCATGCCAAATCGATCCATTGAAGACGATGATCGAGCCTGGCTTACCACAGGCTGGGATAAGTGTTGGCGACTGCGGCTCGGTCTCACCTCCTTGCGAATGGGGTACGAAGCAAGTTGCTCCATTCTCAGCCGTAAACGCATCAACCATGAAAATGAAACCGAGCATGGGCCATCCGCGTGAATCACCGACAAAATCCACGTGAAGTCGCTGCGCGGGCGTGCCGGCTCGAAGTGTTCTGGCATGCAGCGTACTCAGTTTGAATGGTTCCCTGATTACTTGGCAGGCTGCTTCGAGCAGTGGTGGAAAGACATACAGCTCGTCGAACTCCGGGCCGCGATTCACAAAATCAGTAATCCGAGTAGTCGTGCTGCCGATCTTCACGTCCTCAATCGCCGCTAACTCGACGGCGCGATCGTAGCAGCCCGCGAGCTCCGCTACCCTTTCCTGTTTCACTGGGCCTTCTATCACGATGAAGCCATCGCTCTGCAATGACCGGAGAGCTTCCGCTGATAAGCATTTTGGCGTCAAAAAGGCCGAGAACCACGGATCCATGGCTGTATGCTACCGCGGAAAATCCAAAGACCGCTTCACACACTCCGCCTGCAATAGGTGACGACGCTGGTGTCTGGAGACGATCTGTAATCCTGTACCCGCCGTGAAACGCAGTACGGGAATGAAAGGATTTCTGAACCGGATGTGGTTTACATCATAGTCACCGGCGTGACGAACGAGTTCGCGAGCGGCCTGGTTGCTACGCAGGAAACGATCGAGAACGGAAGGTTCGACCCGCGCGCCCGGCGTAATTTTCTTTGGCGCGCTGGCATACTTGCTCTGAGGCGACGGTTCGATATAG
>DATLKS010000355.1:0-1741 GCA_035538255.1 Terriglobales bacterium | reverse complement strand
TGCACACCTTCCTCGATGAAGTAGTGATCAAACTGGTCGGCGACGCAAGCGCCCCGCGCTTGAAAATTCTTCAGGTCCGCATCAGTCCACCAGTTTCGTAACCTGCCCTGGTAGTCGAACTGGGCGCCTTCGTCGTCGAAGCCATGGGAAATCTCATGTCCGATGACCACTCCGATGGCGCCGTAGTTCACCGCATCCACTGCCGTCATGTCAAAAGCCGGCGGCTGCAGAATACCTGCGGGAAAGACGATTTCGTTCAGCAGTGGGTTGTAGTAGGCGTCGGATGTTGGCGGCGTCATGCCCCACCGGCCGCGGTCTACAGTCTTGCCGATGGTGGCTCGGTCGTCCTCTTCGACGAATTTTCTGCCGGCGATCATGTCTTCGAAGAACGCATCGCGCCGAATTTCGACGTGGCTGTAGTCCTTCCACCGGTCGGGATAGCCAATCTTGGGGTTGAAGGTGGCGGTCTTGGCCATTGCCTTTTCCTTGGTGTCGTCGCTCATCCAGGGGCGGCTGAGAATGTCGTCGCGCATGGCGGCGAGCAGGTTACGCACCATCTCCTGCATACGGGCTTTGGCTTCAGGCGGGAAATACTTCTCGACGTACTTTTTCCCTAAGGCCTCGCCCAATAAGTTATCGGTCGATTCGACGCAGCGTTTCCAGCGTGGCTTCATCTCTTTGATGCCGGTCAGATATGTCCCGTTGAAAGCAAAGTCTTCCTCGACGAAGGGCGCGGAAAGCGAACTGGCTGTCGAGTTCAGCAAATGCCATTCCAGATAGACCTTCCAGTCGGCAAGCGGAGTCTGCTGCATCTGACGGTCGAGCTCCTCGATGAACTTCGGTTGGTCGACGTTCATGTCTACATCTACCGACAGTTGCTTGTGTTTGAAGTATTCTGCCCAGTTGATATGCGGCGCCATCGCCTGCAACTGTGCGAAGGTAGTGTTGTGATCGGTGGCGGCGGGATCGCGTAGAGCAACATTGTCGAGTGAGGCTTCGGCCAACTTGGTTTCTATTGCCATGATGGTCTGGGCGGCGGCGGCAGACTTTTTCTGATCCCATCCCTCCAGCTTGAACATGGCGATGATGTGTTCGACGTACTTATCGCGGGCCTCTTTGAAGCGAGTCTCCGGTTTCAGATAGTAGTCGCGATCCGGCAACCCGAGGCCGCTGGCACCGATGTCTGCCAGCACCCAGGAAGGTTTATGCGGGTCCTGTTGCCCCCCGAATGCAAAGGGGTCGGGCACTAGAATGTCTTGCACTTCGGCCATTACGCGCTGCAGTGTGGAGATGTCATTGGCGCCTTCGATCTTTGCTATCCATGGCTTCAGCGGTTCCATCCCCCGCGCGTTGATGCGAGACTCGTCCATACACGCGCCGTAGTAGTCGCCTATGATCTGCTCGGGGCTGCCCTTGGGCGAACTCTTGTCGGCGCTTGCGGCCTCCAGGATCTCGCGCAGCTTGTCCTTCGACGACTCCCCCGCCTGCCAGCGTTTGCTCCATCGCGTCATGGAGGCCGGAATCGGATTGTTCGCCCGCCACGTCCCGTTAGCGAAGTCATAGAAGTCGTTACATGGATCCGCCTTGCGGTCCAGATCAGTGACATCGATCCCGTGCAGGGATTTTGAGAATGCTGGTGAGGACAACATTGACATGAGGATCAATGCGAGCAGTGAACGATGGAGTGTGGGCATGAGGTTCTCTCCGGACTTGAATCAAGCATTTTAGGATAGCTGAGCAG
>DATLKS010000354.1:0-1907 GCA_035538255.1 Terriglobales bacterium | reverse complement strand
GACGAGCTTCAGGCGAGATCGAACCGGTCTAGGTTCATCACCTTGGTCCAGGCAGCCACAAAGTCCTGTACGAACTTTTGTTGGGCATCGCTGCTGCCGTAGACTTCGGCAAGAGCGCGGAGCTGGGAGTTCGATCCAAAGACGAGGTCAACCACGGTGGCCGTCCACTTCAGGTCGCCGGTGCTGCGGTCGCGTCCTTCCAATACACCTTCGGTTGAAGACTTCTGCCACTTCGTCCGCATATCGAGCAGGTTGATGAAGAAGTCGTTGGTCAGGGTCTCAGGCCGCTTAGTAAAGACGCCATACTGGGTATGACCATAGTTCGCACCCAACGATCGCAAGCCTCCGATCAAGACCGTCATTTCGGGACCGTTCAGCGTTAAGAGTTGTGCCTTGTCGATTAAGAGGTTGGCAGCGTAGCTCTCAAGCTCGGCGCGAACATAGTTGCGGAAGCCGTCAGCGCGCGGTTCGAGAACAGCAAACGATTGCACATCGGTCTTCTCTTGCGAAGCATCAGTGCGTCCCGGCCAGAAAGGCACTTTCACGTCCTGACCGGCCTTCTTAGCAGCAGCCTCCACGGCAGCCGAACCCGCGAGAACGATCAAATCGGCTAGTGAGATTTTCTTGCCGTTCTTTTGCGAGTCATTGAACTCCTTTTGGATCGCTTCGAGCTTGCTGAGCACCTTGGCGAGCTCTGCGGGCTGGTTTACTTCCCAGTCCTTCTGCGGAGCGAGGCGGATGCGCGCGCCGTTGGCTCCGCCGCGCTTGTCGCCGCCACGGAAAGTGGAAGCCGAAGCCCAAGCGGTGGTAACGAGCTGAGAGATGGACAGGCCGGAGGCGAGAACCTTCGCTTTCAAGGCTTCGATGTCCTCGTCAGTGACCAGCTCATGGTTGAGCGCGGGAACCGGGTCCTGCCAGATGAGCTCTTCAGCCGGCACCAGCGGGCCAAGGTATCGGGAACGCGGCCCCAAATCGCGATGCGTCAGTTTGAACCAGGCGCGGGCGAAGGCATCCGCGAACTGGTCTGGGTTCTCGTAGAAGCGTCGGGAAATCTTTTCATAGACCGGATCGACGCGCAGCGAGAGGTCGGTAGTCAGCATATTCGGCGCATGACGTTTGGACGGGTCATGTGCATCCGGCACCGTGGCTGTTTCACCCTGCGGCTTCCATTGATACGCGCCGGCTGGGCCCTTGGTCAGCTCCCACTCATAAGTAAACAGATGTTTAAAGAAGTCGTTACTCCACTTTGTCGGCGTAGTGGTCCAGATCACTTCCAGGCCGCTAGTGAACGCATCCTTGCCCGTACCGGTGCCATGGCCGTACTTCCAACCGAGGCCTTGTTCTTCAACGGGAGTCGCTTCAGGCTCAGGTCCCACATTGGTGTTCGGGCCGGCGCCGTGCGTTTTGCCGAAGCTGTGACCACCTGCTATCAGGGCAACCGTCTCTTCGTCGTTCATCGCCATGCGACCGAAGGTCTCACGAATGTCCGTGGCTGCGGCGAGTGGGTCGGGTTTACCCTCAGGGCCTTCCGGATTGACGTAAATCAAACCCATGGTGGTAGCGCCGAGCGGATTTTCGAGATTGCGCTCGCCGGAGTAGCGCTTGTCGGTACCCAGCCAAGTCGTCTCGGAGCCCCAATAAACGTCCTGATCCGGTTCCCAAACATCTGCGCGTCCGCCCGCGAAACCGAAGGTCTTAAAACCCATTGTTTCAAGAGCGACGTTGCCGGAGAGGATCATCAAGTCGGCCCAGGAAATCTTTCTGCCGTACTTCTGCTTGATTGGCCATAGTAGTCTGCGCGCTTTATCGAGGCTGACATTGTCGGGCCAACTATTGAGGGGCGCAAAGCGCTGCTGACCTCTGCCGCCACCACCGCGCCCGTCGCCGATGCGATACGTGCCCGCGCT
>DATLKS010000353.1:0-3689 GCA_035538255.1 Terriglobales bacterium | reverse complement strand
AGTATCAGGCGGGTGGCGAAGATCGTGCGGGAACGACTCCACTTGTGTCCCGTGCTGGTCGTTAGCGCACTTGCCCGGGTGACGGACCAACTGCAATCGTTAGGCTCTCTCAGCAGAGCGGGCCGAATTGACGAAGCCTTGCAACTCGTGGATGCGATCGAGCAACGACACGCCGAAGTCGCCCGCCAGTTGCTTGGAACCAAGTCGGCAGACTCAGTGCATCGTCTTGAGTCTTCGTTTCAGGACTTAAGGGCCCTGCTCGGCGCAATTTCTGCCATCAAAGAACTCAGTCCCCGCACCGCCGATCGCCTCTTGAGTTTCGGTGAGCATTGGTCGAGTTCTCTCATAAGTGAAGCTCTGCCCCACCATCATGTGCCTGCCGTTTTAGTCGATGCTTGTCAGGTAGTGGTTACCGACGCAGACCATTCGCATGCTGCTCCCTTACTTGAACAGATCGAACAGCGGGTAGACGGAAAAGTGCGTCCTCTGCTCGACAACGGACATGTTCCCGTCCTGGGAGGATTCATTGGAGCTACGCAAGAGGGCGAGCCGACTACGCTGGGGCGCGGGGGTTCCGACTACACTGCGTCGATTATTGGCGCGGCTCTCCGCGCAGATCGTATTGAGATCTGGACCGATGTTGATGGAATGATGACCACCGATCCCCGCATTTGTCCTGACGCTCAGAATATCGATTCCATCAGCTTCGAGGAAGCGGCCGAGTTAGCCCACTTCGGAGCGAAAGTACTCCATCCCAAGACTCTCCAGCCTGCCGTTGAACGTGGGATTCCCGTCTACGTTCTCAATTCCAGGCATCCAGAAAATTGCGGCACGCGAGTTGAAGTCGGGAACTGCAGCGACGAGTCCCGCGTCCGATCAATTGCGTGCAAGCGCGGAATCATCCTGGCAGAAGTATTTGCGAAGCAGGGTTTGGACGCGAAGTTGACTTCTTCCATCTTTGCTGCCATGGAAGAACAGAAGTGTCTCGTTGATTTGGCAGCCATGTCACGTTCCAATTTGTCACTGCTGCTGACGTCTGAAGATTCGGCAGCAGCTTTAGCCGAGTCGCTGGATGGCGTTGCCGCAGTCAAAGTCACCGCTGGCGTCGCGCTGGTCTCGTTGGTTGGCCGCAATGTTGCACGGGATCCTGTAGTCTCAGCTTGCGCCCTGAGTGCGTTGTCTGGCCTGCCGGTGAAGATGATTTTCCATGGCGCGTCTGACATGAACCTCAGCTTCGTGGTAGACGAAAAGCAGGCTGAGGAGGCCGTGCGCCGCATGCATGGCGTGATGTTTTCCCCACCCAGCCCTCGCGAACGTTCATCCGACTTGCTGGCTTCTCGAAATCTCTCGTTCGCGACTGCTGTGAACGCGGTGGAGGCATAAGAAAATGGCGACGCAAACCCTCTTCCTCTCGCAAAGTGAGCCGGTGCCGGTGGCGAATGCCGATGTGTGCAAAGTTGCTATCCTCGGCTTCGGAACGGTCGGCAGCGCAGTGGCTCGCATTCTGGGCGATGCACGACTTCCCGGAGTGGAACTTACGCACGTCTTCAATCGCGACGTTGCCAGGAAGCGCGCTTCATGGATTAGTCCTTCGGTGCAGTGGAGTCAGGACTTCGACGATGTTCTAGGTAGCGACGTGGACGTGGTGATTGAAGTTGTTGGCGGCATCGAACCAGCGAGATCATGGGCGAAAGCGGCGCTGCGGGCCGGCAAATCGGTGATTACTGCGAACAAACAATTGATCGCACGCCATGGCACGGAGCTCTCGCAGGTAGCTTCAGACCACGATTGCCAGTTACTCTTCGGCGCATCAGTCGCCGGCGGAGTGCCAGTGATCACTGCGGTTGAAAAAGGGCTCGCGGGAGATGAGATCCAGGCGGTCTGCGGAATTCTGAATGGCACCTGCAATTACATCCTCAGCAAGATGGAGGCGGGCCAGCCGTTCTCCGATGCTCTGAGACAGGCGCAAAAGCTTGGCTACGCCGAAGCCGATCCTACCGACGACGTCGCCGGATACGATACCCGCGCAAAGTTGGTAATTCTGGCCCGAGTTGCCCTCAGCGCAGAGCTCTCGGTTGATGATGTACCCTGCGCGGCGATCTCCAGCGTTTCTTCTGTGGATTTCGAGTATGCGCGTGAACTCGGCTGCACTATTCGACAAGTAGGTGAAGCACACGTAAACACCAATCATGCTTTCGCTACCGTGGAGCCAATGCTGGTGCAGCAAGATTCACCTCTTGCACGAGTACGTGGTTGCGAGAACGTTGTCATCACGAGCGGAAGATTCGGGGGGAATACCGCGTTTTCCGGACCAGGCGCCGGTGGTGATGCCACTGCCGTCGCCGTCCTCTCGGATCTGGTAACGCTCACCCAGAGCCGGCCTGTTTCCACGGTTCGCGCATCACGAAAGTTCGAAGTAGCGAAAGACTGCGTCGCGCCGTATTACTTGCGATTTGTCGTCAAAGACCGGCCCGGCATAGTGGCGAGCATCGCTGCAGTTCTGGCACGATTTGAGATCAATGTCGATGCGGTCTTTCAGAAGCCGGGCTATGACAAGAACCATCTGCCATTCGTAGTGACGGTCGAAGCGTGCAGCGCCGTGAAACTCGCAGCCGCGTTGGAAGAGATTTCGCGTAGCGAGTTTCTTGTGGAAGCGCCGCTGAAGCTGAGGATCTTCGGACAGTAGTATGCGATTGCAATGCAGTAATCAAGGATGCGGACAGCCGCTTGATCGCGAGTTCTCCGCATTTGAATGCCCCAAATGCGGCGACTTGCTGGAGGTGAGCAGCAACGGATTCCGTCCTGACGTAAGCCAACTGCAGGCTGTATGGCGTGAGCGGCGCAGCTCTAATGCTCCCGCGGATCGTAGCGGAGTGTGGAGATTCAGAGAATTCCTCCCAGCCTATCCTGACGATCAAATCGTGACTCTGGCGGAAGGCAACACGCCTCTGATTCCTGGAATAGAAGCGGCGAAGTACGCGGATTTGAGCGCGCTGGAATTCAAGCATCTCGGTTGGAATCCAACCGGATCGTTCAAAGACCTTGGAATGACAGTTGCAGTGACAGAGGCTCGTCGCCGAGGCGCGCGAGTTGTGGCCTGCGCTTCCACCGGCAACACCGCTGCGTCGATGGCAGCGTATGCAGCGCGCGCTGGAATGCTTGCGCGCGTCTATCTGCCGAAGGGCAAACTCTCACGAGCTAAAGTGGCTCAGTCCTTGGATTATGGAGCCGAAGTAGTCGAGATCGACGGCAACTTCGACGAGGCGCTCAAGTTGATGATGGAGCGCAAGAGCGTTGACGAATATTTCCTGAATTCTATTAATCCGTTCCGGATCGAGGGTCAAAAGACAGCGATCTTCGAATTAATGGAGCAGTCAAATTGGCAGCCGCCAGATTACATCGTTGTTCCCGGAGGCAATCTCGGAAATTCTTCTGCTTTCGGAAAAGCGCTGAAAGAATTGCATTCGATCGGCTTAATCGACAGAGTTCCCAGATTGGTAATCGTGCAAGCCGCAGGAGCGAATCCGCTGGTGCGCACAGTCGCCACACGAGCAACAGGCCTAAGCGTGGTGGCTAACCCCGAGACCTGCGCCACGGCGATCTCGATCGGCTCACCGCGCTCCTGGCGAAAGGCGCTTCAGGTTCTCAGTTTCACGAAAGGTCTGGTGCTGGACGTCACTGACGGAGAG
>DATLKS010000352.1:0-4906 GCA_035538255.1 Terriglobales bacterium | reverse complement strand
AGACATCATCATGCGGCCATAAGTTCATTTTAGGAATGAACTTCTCGAGCGAGCTGATCAGCGGTGGCGCCGGACCTGGGCTGGTCTCGGTGTTGAATCCATAAGCGCCGCCCCACCTCCCGGGATCGGTCAACCAGTAAGAAGGAGGGACGTAGTCATATGGTCCAGTCATCTTCACACCGCTCTCTCCGGTGACGCTCGTCGAAGCAGCGCTCGCCGAGGAAAGAAAAGGATTCGGCCAGTGAAGCTGCTGAAGAATCGAGATGTAATCGCTCTCGACATCGGCAGGCGGTGGATTGTCGCTGCCGTTTAGCCACACCAGCATGCTGGGATGACTGCGCAGGCGCAGAATCTGGCTGGCCTGCGACGCCTTAGCGATTTCATGATCGGCGGGCTGCCATTTGTCCCAATGCTCCCAATGATCGCAGCAACACCATCCTGCCATCACGAGAATTCCATACCGGTCCGCGAGATCGAAGAATTCGTCTGTCTCGAGTTTGCCTTCGAGGCGGATCGTGTTCAATCCTAGGTCGCGAACATAGCGGAACTCATTCTCCATGCGCTCGCTGTTGACGCGCAGGAACATGTCGGGAGCCCATCCGCCACCGCGAATCAACAGCGTGCGATGGTTTACGCGAAAGAGTTCGTAGCCGTTTGGGTTCTTGTCCGCCGTGATCTCGCGAATGCCAAACTTTGCGGTGGCAGTGTCCGACAGCGAATCTGGAGTGCGGAAACGCATCTGCACAGTGAGAAGATTCTGAGGTCCAAACGGATACGGCCACCACAGCCTCGGATTCTGCACGCGAAGCTGAGCATACTGCTCCGGCGCGAAGACCACGCTCCTGCGCTCATTGGCTTCGAGGCTCACCTTCTGCTCGATAGTCCCGAATCCCTCCAGCGTGGCTTCGACTGTTCCCGAGACCTCTCCATTGCTCCCATTTTGCAACTCACCGATCACCGTGAGCTCGGCAGTCTTTAGCGAATCGTCAGGGAAATGCGTACTGACCGCTGGGAATCGAACGGCAACCGGCCCACTGCTGGTGATGTACACAGGTCGCCACAGTCCCATCGCCTTGTCGGCCGGCATCGGATTCCAGTCAACGAAGTTGATGCCCAGATCGTTCTCGGTCTGCGCGAATACTTCGACAGCTACGACGTTGGCGCCACCCGCGCGTGCCGCATCCTTTATGTTGAATTCATAAGTACGATAGGCGCCGGCCGCTTGCTCAGAATCCGCGATCTGCTTGCCGTTCACCCAGATATTTGCTCGGTAGTTAATGCCGTCGAAGTGCAGCCAGATGTTCCTTCCCTGAAGCTGCGCTGGAAGCGAGAACTCGCTGCGATACCACCACGGACACTTGTACGGACTGTCGTCGTCCATCGGCAACTCGGTAAATATCTTTCCCGTCGGATACGTAGTTCCTGGAATGGCACGCAGATTCATCCCGTAGAACGGATCGGGAAAGAGCTTCGCGTCAACCTGCGCGCCAAGCACGGTGTGAGGGATCGTGGTTGCGAGCCAGCTCTGGATGTTGTATCCAGGGCGCGAAATCGCGTCTCCGGCATCGCTCAGCTTGCAGCCAGACTGAATCCGCCAGTTTTTTTCGAGCGAGATCCGCGTTAGAGGAGTTGGATTTTGCTGGGTTTGGGAAGTGGTGGGCAGGAAAATAAGAATTATGAAAAACAGGCTGCAGGTGTAGATTTTCATTATGGAGCGAAGTGCGAGTTTAGCATCCAAGGAGAGTCACGAGCGAATGTCAAGAACCGTAGCTTCTCGCCTGCATCTCCAGCCAAATGGCTAGCTGTTCACTGGTCTCCATAACCTGTACCCTATCGGCATGGTCACTGCAGCGGCAAGCCCCCTGAAACCCAAACCGCCGGCGATTCAGCAGATCAAAGGCGCGCTGCCTGAGGTGTGGACATTGATTCGTCCACGAAAAGGGCTAATGGGCGTCGGGCTCGTGCTAATGGCAATCAATCGCGTTGCTGGCCTTGTGCTGCCTGCGTCGACGAAATTTCTGGTCGACGACGTGGTCATCAAGAAGCACACTTGGGTGCTTCACTGGATTCTAATAGCGGTGATTACAGCAACAGTCATTCAGGGCATTACGTCGTACTCTCTCACCCAATTGCTTTCAAAGGCCGCACAACGGTTGATTGCGGACATGCGTCGTCAGATCCAGGAGCACGTCGGACGCCTTCCTATCGCCTATTACGATTCTACCAAAACGGGAACGATGGTCGCGAGGATTCTCCAGGATGTAGAGGGCATTCGAAATCTCATTGGCACAGGATCGATCGATTTCCTTGGCGGACTGCTCACAGCAATTCTGGCTTTTGTTGTTCTGATTCGCATCAGCGTCAGCATGACGCTGATCGCCTTCGTCTGCATCGCGGTTTTTGGTTTCGCACTGAAGAAGGCCTTCAGTACCATTCGGCCAATTTTTCGTGAGCGCAGCAAGATCAACGCCGAGGTCAGCGGACGACTGACCGAATCCCTTGGAGGCGTTCGAGTCATCAAGGGGTACCATGCGGAAGATCGAGAACACGAAGTCTTCTCCGCGGGCGTGCGCCGCTTGCTCAACAACGTTCTGAAAACGCTCACGGCAACTTCCATCATGAGCCTGTCATCCACGGTGCTGCTGGGCATTGTCAGCGCTGTCGTCATGTACCTAGGCGCTCAGCGGATGCTCGTGGGCACGCTCACGCTCGGCCAGTTCTTTACTTACACAATGTTCATGGCCTTTCTCATCGCGCCGGTGCTGCAGGTCGTAAACATCGGAACGCAGATCACCGAGGCCATGGCCGGGCTGGAGCGCACGCGCGAGGTTCTCAACGAACGTCCTGAAGATGTCGATCCGCAGCGCACGATCGAACTCACAGACATAGTCGGAAACATCGAATTCGAGAATGTCAGCTTTGCTTATGAGCAGAGCAAGGAGGTTTTGCACCAGATCTCGTTCCAGTCATCTCCGGGAACTGTAACTGCTCTGGTCGGACCCTCCGGATCTGGGAAATCGACGATTATCGGTTTGCTGGCCGCGTTTTATAAGCCGCAGAGCGGCCGCATTTTGGTGGATGACGTGGATCTCAATACTGTTCGCCTTGACTCCTATCGCACCAAGCTCGGCGTGGTCCTGCAGGAATCGTTTCTCTTCGACGGAACGATCCGGGAGAATGTAGCTTTTTCGCGGCCCTGGGCACCGGAAGAGCTGATTCTGCGCGCCTGTCAGATCGCCCGCGTGGACGAATTTGCCCAACGCTTCGAGAACGGTTATGACACCGTGGTTGGAGAACGGGGTGTGAAGCTCTCTGGGGGACAGCGGCAGCGAATCTCGATCGCGCGCGCCATACTTGCCGATCCGCGCATTCTCATTCTCGACGAGGCGACCTCCAGCCTCGACTCGGAATCCGAGGCGCTCATTCAGGAAGGGCTGTCGTTTCTCATGCGCGGACGCACGACCTTTGTCATTGCGCACCGCCTGAGCACCATTCGGCGTGCCGATCAGATTCTTGTTGTCGAAAATGGCGAGATCATCGAGCGCGGCACTCACGAACAGCTCTACGACCGTGGCGGCCGCTACTTCGAGCTATACACGAAGCAGCACGGTCTGGAGCAGAACTTGTTTCTCGCTCCAGGAGAAGGTGATCGCATCGACGAAACCTCCGAGTCGCAAGGACGCGGAGAGCGCGTGCCCACCACTGCGGATGTGTTGAGAGGAAATGTCGGCTAACTTTTTATGCCGCGCGCTTCTTGAACAACTCTCTTCGGTCGGTTAGCTGTTCGCGTTTCGATTGATCGCTGTCCAGCACCTTCGACGCGAGCCGCAGATATCGGCGAATCGTTCCAGAAGAGTCCTCGTCTGCTTCGCGGCGAATCGTTTCCCAATACAGACGCTCGTCTTCGGCAAGCGGCTTATCAGTTCTCCGCCTCCCGTACGGCCTAATAGACTGATAACTCATTGGTAAACAGGACTCATTTGTTCGATGGAGAACAGTCGGGGAGTGTTGTACGAGGAGGGAGATAGGGAACGCTATAGGCAACGGGGAGCCAGCCGACTTTGCTCCCGCGTTTTACTTTGAAGTCTTTGGGTTTCGGAGTTTTGTTCAAGTACCTTGAGACAAAAAAGGTGTCTTGAGTTCCCGCTGGTCCTGCCCCTGGCTCCTTATCCCCCGATATGCACCATGCTGCGCGAGGGCTGCAGGAACCCTGGTTCGCCGATGTGGTGGCGCGCCTCCTTCTTCTGCACGACCGCATGGATATAGGCGGCCATATCTCCATCGCTACCGCCGCGCTGCATCACTGCGTAGAGGTCGTGGTCAAAAAGGGAAAAGAGGCAGGTGCGGATCTTGCCGTCGGAGGTAATCCGGATTCGGGAACAGTGGCCGCAGAAGGGATGCGAGACGGGAGCGATAATACCGATTTCGCCTATGCCGTCGTCGAAAGTGTAGCGCCGGGCGGTCTCGCTGGAAGTGTTGGGAGGCAGCGTCCGCAGCGGCTTCCACGCGCCGATTGTGCTGACGATCTCATCGAGCGTGACTACCACTTCGGGACTCCAGACACGATCTTCCTCCAGCGGCATGAACTCGATGAAGCGGACGATCACGCCTTCATCGCGCGAGAACTTTGCGAACTCCACGATCTGATCTTCATTGAAGCCGCGCAACAGTACGCAATTAACTTTTACGGGATCGAGACCTGCACGTTTTGCTGCACGAATACCTGCGAGCACACGTTCGTATCCGTTGGTCACGCGCGTGATGCGCGCAAATTTTTCTGCATCGACGGCATCCATGCTGACGGTAATGCGGTTGAGGCCGGCGTCTTTCAGCGGTTCTGCCAGTTCGGCGAGCAGATGGCCATTGGTAGTGATGGCAATGTCAAGTTTCTTGCCCGCCACGGTCC
>DATLKS010000351.1:0-1570 GCA_035538255.1 Terriglobales bacterium | reverse complement strand
CGCCATGATTAGCGCTCCTCGCCTTCTTTGTAAGACCTTGGGTTCACCACTTCGCCGTTCCGTGCTTTCTCTGCGCCAGCCGCAACGACTCGTTCTCCCGGCATCAGTCCGGATGTGATTACCCAAAGCGTGTCAACTCTCGGACCAACTGCCACGGTCCTGAGTTGCGCCCGGTTATCGGCGCCGACGACCGTTACTTGATAGGTTCCTTGCTGTTGACCTACCGCCGCCTGCGGCACCAGTAGCGCTCCTGTGATGCTGCCGGTTGGCGTGTGAACGCGCGCGTATTGTCCCGGGCGCAACAGATTTTTGGAATTGGGGAACTCGCCCACGATCTGAATCGTTCCCGTCTGCTCGTTCACTTGACGGTCGGCGAAGATGATCTTGCCGGGATGCGGGTAGGTGCTGCCGTCGGCGAGAGTCAACTGCAATGGGATTCGTGAAGCGTGCGTGATAAAGTCCACGCTGCCGGGACCGCCGCCATCCGCCATGTGCAGGTATTCCTGTTCGCTGATTGGGAAATAAACTTTGATCGGACTTACCTGCGAGACCGCAGTGAGGACCGTAGACGGTCCCACCAGGTTGCCCACCTGGACAGTATTGATGCCGGCGATTCCATCGACCAAAGAAACCACTCTGGTGTAGCCCAAGTTGAGCTCAGCTTGTTCGACCGCCGCCTGGCTGGCCTCAACTGCCGCCTTTGCACCACGGAGCGACTGGGTGTCGGTATCCAGCTGGCTCTGTGGAATCGCGTGAGCTTCGGCTTCGGGAATGTCACGCTTCACGTTGAGCTCAGCGTTGGCCATCTGCGCCTCGGCCTGTGCCAATTGCCCTTTGGCTTGATCGAGCACCGCCTGAAATGGGCGCGGGTCAATCTCAAAGAGCACTTGACCCTTCTTGACGAATGCGCCTTCGTGATAATCCTGGCGAATCAAATAACCGCTCACTTGCGGCGAAATCTGTGCGTTGACGTAGCCTTCGAGCGTTCCTACCCACTCACCCTGAACCGGCACGTCCTTCTGAATGACAGGTGCAACTTCCACCTCGGGCGCCGGAGGCGCCGGCGCGGAAGCTACCCCGCGTTCGCAGCCACCGCCCAGCCCCGTCACGAACACAAGTACCATCAGAAAACCGAGCAAATTCCAACTGTTGCGTTTTCGTCGGACGTTCAGCCGTTCAAGAATGTGTTTGGTATAGATCCCGCTGGCGGTGAACTTCGCTCCATCTTTGGCCAGCAAGCGCAAGAGCCGCTCGCCACACTTGTCGATGAACGTGACTTCGTTGAGATCCACGATGCAAGCACGTTGCACATCGGTGCGGTGGCTCTTCTTCCAGCACTCCCTGAACTGTTGTACCCAGGGGTCGGTAAGCAGGCCATGCAGAATCCATCTTTCTTCGGCGGGTGTTTCACTGAAACTGATTTTCAACATGCTATTTTCCTCAGGACTTGTTGGTGAAAAGAGTCTTTGCGATCGCAAGGACGATTGTGTTGATATGCGCGTCATTTCTTCTTCGGCCCCCCATCTTTGCTCTTGTTGTACTTCTCCTGGAGCTCGCGTTCCGCCTGCAG
>DATLKS010000350.1:0-2773 GCA_035538255.1 Terriglobales bacterium | reverse complement strand
GCTGGGGACGTAGCTCAGTTTGGTTAGAGCGCTGCCCTGTCACGGCAGAGGTCGCGGGTTCGAGCCCCGTCGTCCCCGCCAAACCCGAAATTGTCCAGATCAATTGCTTCTCGATCGGGTTCTCGCCAAGGAAACACTTGTTCTCAAAGATATCGTCCACAACCACCGCTAGCGGGCGCATGCTCGTTATCCTGGCGGATCAAGAAGAGTCTGTCCAAATGAGGACCCTTGTCTGCCACGGGCGAGCGTATTCAGCGTGACACTCACATTGCCTCGATGCCAATTCTAGGACGTATCCACTGGCACAATGTTCACGTGTAAACATGCTCTTTGTGCTTTCTCCGCTATTCTGTAAGTATGGACCTGTCGAAACTCCATTTCGACGATCACGATTGTTGCGAAGCTTTGACCGCTTCAATCATGGGGTTGCCGAGTTCTGACCGACGTGAGCGGCGAGTTAGCTACGCGCAGAACGAGATGCTGTGGCTTCCCAGTTCAACCCCGAGCCATGTCTATGTCCTGGTGGAGGGACGAGTTGAAATCAGGGCGACCAGTGCTGATGGCAGGTCTACCCGGCTGCAAACGGTTAATCCCGGTCAGATGTTCGTATGCCTCCGAGCAAGGCCACCCTTCCGCGGTGTTTGATTACGTGTTGAACTCGGAGCATGCGTGAGAACAACACGGAGTCAACGAGACGTCATCGGAGCCAGGCTGAAGCAGAACGTCTGGTGCGTGATTTTGAACAGAGCGGACTGCCGCGGAAGGCATTCTGTACAGCGCGCGGTGTGGCATTGCATACCCTGGACTACTATCGGCACCGAGATCGTGTTCGCCGGCCGATTGCGGCAGCGAAACAATTGGTTCCGGTGGAACTGATCGATCCGACGCCGGCGGACAGTAGACTGCGCGTGGAACTGGCCAATGGGCGTTGCATCGTTGTGGAAGCGGGGTTCGACGCATCGCATCTGAAGCGCCTGCTCGCGGTTCTCGAGGGCTGAAGGCGATGTTCGCGCTGGGCGCCGCGACGCGCATTTACGTCGCGATCGGAGCTACGGACATGCGCATTGGCTTCGATGGTTTATGGGGAAAGATCCGCGATGTGCTGGAATGTGATCCTGCCAGCGGTCATGTTTTTCTCTTCGCAAATTCGCGTCGGAATCGCCTTAAGCTGGTGTTTTTCGATGGCTCCGGGCTATGGGTGTGCTCGAAGCGCATGGAAGGCGGCCGGGTTTACTGGCCCGCGCCGGCAGGCAACGAGAAGCGGGTGCAGTTAAGCCGGGAGCATTTTGCGTTGTTGATCGGTGGAATCGATCTGGTTCAGACACGAGAGCGGAAGTGGTATCGCAGGCCGGTGGGCGAGGAATCAACAGAGTCACGAAAGACCGCATGAACACTGGAGATTTATCATCGAGTTCACAGTGATGTCTGGTATGTATAGGACATCTTGACGCTCCCCGCACAAGAGATGCCGCAGCCCGATCCAACGCTGGCCGAGATCATCGCGCAGTTGGAGGAACAACTTGCCGCGAAGGATCAGCAGTTAGCTCGCAAGGATCAGGCGCTGGCCCTGGCCGAAGTAAAAATAAAGCTTCTTGAGGAGCGCCTGCGCCTGGACCGTATCGCCCGTTACGGCAAGCGCAGTGAGACGCTGAGCGATCTGCAACTGCAACTGCTGGATCAGGAGCCGGGCGTATCGAGCGAGGAAGTCGAGGCCGAGAGCGAACGCGAACCGCTCCAGTCACAGAAGCCTCAAGATAAGTCTCCCAGCACGCCGCGCCGCAAGCATCCCGGCCGGCAGGAGCTGCCCAGCCATCTGGAGCGCGTTGAGCACATCATTCGATGCACGCCCGAACAGTGCAGCTGCGGCAAGTGCGGCAAGCAAACCACGGTGATCGGCTACGAAGAGACGGAAGTGCTCGACGTTCGTCCCGCCGAGTATTACGTGAAGGTGATCCGGCGGGAGAAGCGCGCCTGCCGCGACTGCGAAGAGCACGGCGTCCAGACCGCGCCTGTGCCGGAGCGCATCGTGGCCAAGTCGGTTCTGTCCGACCAGGTGATCATCGAAGCGACGGTGAACAAGTACTGCGCATCGCTGCCACTTTATCGGCAGCAGGCGATCATCAAGCGCGATGCCGGCGTGGAGATCGCGCTATCAACACTCAACGATGGGGTTCTCCGTGTCGGAGAGTTGCTGATCCCCGTATCAGCTGCGATGAAGCGCGAGGTGCTGGCCGGCACCTATATCCAGGCCGACGAAACCCCCATCGGCGTGCAGACGCATGACAAGCGTGGCCGCAATCACCAGGGCTACATGTGGCAATACGGCTCGCCCGGGAAGGGCGTGGTCTTCGACTTCAGAATGGGCCGCGAAGGCGAAGGTCCGAAGCAGTTCCTGGGTAATTTCAATGGGCTGCTTCACACGGACGGCTATAAAGGATACAACCATGTCGGCGGTCCGAATATGGTTCATGCCTGCTGTCTCGCTCACGCCCGCCGCAAGTACGTTGATGCCGTAAAGGTGAATGCCAATGATCAGGAGTCGGCGCGCATCGTTGCCCTGATGGACGACCTGTTCGCCATCGATCGCGAAGCTCGCGAGCAGAACATGGACTACACGGAGCGTAACCTGCTTCGCCAGCAGCGGGCGCCCAGACTGCTGGAACAGTTGCGCGGCGCCGCGTTGGCCCTGAAGAAAACCGCGCTGCCCAAGAGCGCCGCCGGACAGGCGGCCAATTACACCCTGTCGTTCTGGAGCAAGCTGACGGTGTTCCTC
>DATLKS010000349.1:0-4129 GCA_035538255.1 Terriglobales bacterium | reverse complement strand
CCCTAGCGTGATGTGTCGGTCGGGTGGCGCGACATAAATGTTACCGGGCTCGAATGGTGCGCCATGGGTGGCATGAAGCGCCAAATGGCCACTCGCCCGCGACAAGACCGTGGGCAGGAAGCCAGGCCCCTCGGGAGAAGTGTGCACAACAGCAAAGATGGCAGCAGGGCAAGGCGCGGGCAGGGACTTCAGGAGAATCTGCAACGCTTAGATCGCCCCGGCAGAGCCGCCGATAAGGATGATGTCTCGAGCTGGCCGTTCACTTGGCGCATTCACAAATACCTTCTCTTTTCTTTCCGCGTTCGGCAATGTTCGGACCGGTTTCGCTACAGCTGGCCCGCGAAACGAGGTCATTTTCTTTACGGCCCGGGGGTTACCTTCTTGACTGCACCACCATCTTTGCCTCCGCCGAAGGCATCGAACATGGCGAGCACCACCCCTTCGATCCGGTTATCCATGGTGCGGTAAGGTGTGATGCGCAGCAGGAACTTCTGGTTTTGCCCATTGTGAACCTCCATCTCCCGTGGTTGGAGGTCCTCGATGACTTGGAGCATGACTTTCTCGATGTCATGCACCTTGGACTTCATTGCAATGTGGCGCATCGGCCGGCCGAGGTCCGCCGCCGTAACGCCCAACACTTCTTCCACCCGCGGCGTGGTGCGCCGGATGTTCAACCCCGCATCGAGCATCAGGATGGGAATGTTCACGCTGGCCAGCAAGTTCATCAAGTCATTGTTGACCTGGGTAAGCTCGGCGTTGCGCTGCTGCATCTCCTCGTTGACGGTGTTCAATTCTTCGTTCGCCGATTCGAGTTCTTCTTTGGAGGTTTGCAGCTCCTCGTTTGTGCTTTGCAGTTCCTCGTTGCCGGATTGGATCTCTTCGTTCGCAGACTGCAATTCTTCGTTGCTGGCCTCGAGCGCTTCGATGATGGATTGCTGGTATTCCTTGGTCGCGGCGAGTTCCTGCTTCAGCTGCGAGATCTGCCGATCCTTGGCGTCCTCCGGGACGCGAGGAGCGGGCGCCGGTTGTGGTTTGACATTGTCTGTTTCATCTTCAAACACGACCACGTAGCTCTGCTGCGATTGCACCGGCCCGGTGAACGGGATCACTTCAATGTTGATAACGTTGAAGTCACCATCGCTCTCGTATTGCACCTTATCGCGGCGGACAGTCGTGCCGGAATTACGCGCTTCTTCCAGTGCCTTTTGAAGCTCGAACCACAGGCTTGACTTGGCCATCTTGAGCAGGTTGAGAGTGGCTTTGCCCGACGGCAGTTCGAGATAACGGTTCGCCTTGCCGCGTACTTGCAGGATGTCGTATGTCTCGTTGACGACGACTGCGGCGGGAACGTACTTGGTGAGCAGGAGGCGGTCGGCTTCGCGTTGCAGTTCGATGGGTGTCCGAACTGGCTCGCCCTCCACGGCGATACCGTGGGCAGTTATCACGGGAACGTGGTGCTCGAAGTGTTCGCGCGGAATCCCGAATGCAACCGGCGAAACCACAGCTCGTTTCTTGTAGATCTTGTGGCGCTTGTCGGCGGGCTCGAAGAGTTCGGCTCCGGTGCCGACGATTCCTTCGGTGTTCCCGACCATCAGGAAACCGGTGGGTTTCAAGGCGTAATGGAAGATCGGGATCACTCGCCGTTGAAGAACTGGACTCATGTAAATGAGTACGTTGCGACAGCTCACCAGATCCATGTGTGAGAACGGCGGATCATGAAATACGTTCTGCGTGGCAAAGACGCACATGTCGCGGACAGCCTTGCTGACCAGGTAGCCGCGCTGCACTTTGCTGAAGTACCGGCGCAGCCGCGAAGCGCTGATGTCGGCGGACACCGCTTCGCGATAGACCCCCGCGGGCGACGCGAATTGCCTCTTCGCTGAGGTCAGTGCCGAAGATCTGGATGGAGACTTCGGCGCGGCTCTTGCTTACAAACTCCAACAGCGATATGGCATGCGAATATGCTTCCTCACCGGTCGAGCAGCCCGGCACCCAGATGCGGATGGTGTCGGATGCCTGCCGGCCCTGGAGAATCTTTGGATAAACCATCTCCGCGAGAGCGTCGAACGCTTCCGGATCGCGGAAGAAGCTGGTGACGTTGATGAGAATATCGCGGTGCAGAGCCTCCAGCTCCTTGGGATTGTGCTGCAGTACCTCGAGATAGGCGCTCAGCGCATTGACGTGGCAGAGTGCCATGCGCCGCAGGATGCGGCGCCGTATGGTCGCCGGCTTGTAATCCGAAAAATCCACCTTCCGGACCTGCTTCAGCAACCGGAAGATCTGCTCCATCTCGCTGCCCTTTTCGTCGACGGACGCTTCGATCTTCGTCGCCCCTCCATTCACATATGGATGCTTGACGATACGCATCAACTCGCGGGCAATGGCGTCGGGCGCAAGGACGAAATCAATATGCCCGGAGCCTATTGCTGAGTTCGGCATACCGGAATACTTGGCGGTCCGTGCTTCCTGCGCGAAGGTAATGCCTCCTTCGTTCTTGATGGCGCCGACACCGAGGGTGCCATCGCTGGCCGTACCAGACAGGATCACGCCGATCGCGTTCTTGCCGCAATCGGTGGCCAGTGACCGGAGGAAGGCATCGATGGGCATCGGCGGACCAGATTCGTGCTCGCGCTGCACCAGGCGAAGGACACCGCCCTGAATCGTCATCACCCGGTTCGGCGGTATGACGTAGACGCAATCGGGCTTCACCTTCATGCCGTCGTGGACCTGGCGGACCTGCATTTCGGTCGCCCGAGCCAGCAACTCCGTCATCGCGCTCTCATGTTTCGGGTCGAGGTGCGGGATAAGGACGAACGCCATACCCGGATTCTTGGGAAGGGGACGTAGCAACTCGGTGAACGCCTCCAGCCCGCCGGCCGAAGCGCCAACACCGACCACGACGCAAGAGGATTCTTTCGGCTGCGGCTGCGCTTCAATGACCGCGTCGAAGTCCTGGCTGCGGTCCTGCAGCGAGTGCAATCCGGTTAAGGTTTTGCTGGACGTCGTCGCATCCGAGGCGGCATTGCGGTTTTTGACCGGCTTCTTCATGGTGGAACTCCGCTATGTCGGATACCGACTTAGAAAGCACATTACATCGTCTATCGATGAAACCACCGAATTGTAATACGTTGCGGCAAGTGCACTACCCGGCGTCGGCCTCAGCACGGCCCGGCCCGATCAAGAGATCAGGGAAACGCAGCTTCGGGGATTATGCATCCAACACTGCTTGAATAATGGTAAAGTAGACCTTGAACGGCAGCTCCTTCACCACAGGTTGAGCGGAGATGGCGAGTCCAGCGCAGAGTTCGGCGAACGTACTCAATTCCTGGAAAGAGATTGCGAAGTATTTGGGCCGGGGTGTTCGGACGGTCCAGCGCTACGAGCGCAACCTTGCGCTCCCCGTCCGTCGTCCGCGCGGTACCTCTCGCAGCGCGGTCATTGCACTCAAGGAAGACCTTGACACTTGGCTTCGCAAAGCTCCGCTCACCAAGACGGTAGAAGACTCGCGCACGCCTTTGCCGGCGCAGTCCTTGACGCTTGTGAGAGCCGTCCAGAAGTCTGTACACGCCGGAGGCGATCTTCGCCATCGATGTGCCGAACTCCGTGCAGCTCATGAGGAGATCGTATCCAGACTGTTCGCGAATCTCAATGGCCTCGTCCAGGAAGTCCACGTCTGCCATCGGCTTAAGCCAACTGCGGAGGCGAGTGCGTTGGTGAAAGATTGTGACAGAATTAGTAGCTAGGGAATGTTGTAAAAAACTCTGTATTAGGGGCACGACTTCAACAGTGCCGTTCAGCGCAGGGAGTTCACGCGACTGTAGCCGCTGGTCACATATAGCGACCGAGGTTTGTAACTAGTCTTTACGTTTTTCTCGCGAGCTGTTCTCGGATACTGCCCGCTGGCATAACCTCTTGCTTTCCTCTACCAGTACCTTGCCCGAGTCCACCAAGGCCTTGCTGGCGCGGACCAGTTTCTCAACCTGTAGACAGCCGAGCCTGCTTACTTCGCAGAGCAAGAGGGTCTTCTGACGTTCGTTGCGGGAGGTATCACCCAGTTTCATGCCATCGTGGATCGGGTCGTCGTTGAAAGGACGACGGTCGGACATAAGACACCGCTCTAGAGTCTGCC
>DATLKS010000348.1:0-2103 GCA_035538255.1 Terriglobales bacterium | reverse complement strand
CAAAATCGCGCGTGAAAAGGGCGTTTCGGCCTATGTGGGTGACGGGCTCAACCGCTGGCCCGCAGTGCATCGGATCGACGCTGCTCATCTTTACAGGCTCGCGCTTGAAAAAGGTTCCTCAGGAGCCCGGTATCACGGAATTGCCGACGAAGGCGTGCCCTTCCGAGATCTCGCTAAGGTTATCGGCAGACGCTTGAACGTGCCAGTTGTCAGCAAGTCCCCTGAGGAAGCCCCCGAACATTTTGGCTGGCTTGCACACTTTGTTGGTATCGACTGCCCCGCTTCCAGCGCACAAACGCAAGAACGGCTGGGTTGGCGCCCGGTTCAGCCAGGGCTTATTCCCGATCTCGACGATGCGCATTATTTCGCTGGGGCTAGCTTTTCGACATCGGCTCGATAAATCGCGTTTAGTTCGCAAAAAAATGTAACCGGAGAGAGCCTCCGATTATCTTACTGGTTGCGGAGGCGCTCTCCCTTTTATTCGCAATCTCGCACTTTTCAAGATTCGGTGTTCAGAAGGGATCAATCAGGAGGAAGAAAAATGAACGGATTTGCAGTAGCTTCAACAACATTCGGGGCGACATCAACAACAGAAGACGTTTTATCAGGCATAAATCTGCGGGGAAAACGAATCCTCGTTACCGGAGTTTCCGCTGGGATTGGCGTGGAGACCGCGCGGTCTCTTGCCGCGCACGGCGCGAACGTTGTGGGCGCCGCGAGGGATTTGACCAAGTCCGAAGCGGCTACCGAGCAGGTGCGCAAGGACGCTGCGGCCAACGGTGGCAGCTTCGATCTGGTTGAACTCGATCTTGCCAGCCTCAAGAGTGTTCGTGCCTGCGCCGATGCACTACTAGCAAAACGCGAACCCTTCGACGCAATCATCGCCAACGCGGGAGTGATGGCCACACCGTTTAGCCAGACAATGGACGGCTTCGAAATGCAATTCGGCACGAATCACCTGGGTCACTTCGTATTTGTTAACCGGATTGCGTCATTGATCCGCGCCGGAGGACGCCTAATCAATCTATCTTCTTCCGGTCACCGCTTCTCGAATGTCGATCTCGAAGATCCCAACTTTGAGCGGACGCCCTATGAGCCGTTCGTTGCCTACGGCCGATCGAAGACTGCGAACATTCTCTTCGCCGTTGCTTTCGACAAACGGCACCGGGAACGTGGTGTGCGTGCTGCGGCTGTCCATCCCGGAGGCATACAAACCGAGTTGGGCCGCTACGTGGATTCGGGCCAGATCCAAAAAATGATCGACCAGATGAATCAGCAACTCGCGGCAGAGGGCAAGGCACCTTTCCAGTGAAGACCATTCCGCAGGGAGCCGCCACTTTCGTATGGGCCGGTGTGGTTGCTTCTGCTGATGAGATCGGCGGTCGATATTGCGAGAACTGCCACGTCGGCAAAATCGTTCCCGACCATGTGACCATCAGCGCTATCAGCGAAGGAGTGCGCGGATATGCGCTCGACCCAAAGAATGCTGAGGCGCTCTGGAAGAAAAGCGAAGAACTCGTCGGAGAATCGTTTTAGCAATTACGCTGCTTAATTTTTAAGAAACGAAGGAACAAATATGGCAACCGAAAATGTTGGAGCTACGAAGGAAAAAATCGCCGTCATCACCGGCGGCAGCCGCGGGCTCGGCCGAAACATCGCAATCAACCTGGCCAAGCGTGGAGTGGATGTCATTCTGACCTATCACTCTAACGAGCCCGAGGCACGGGCAGTCGTCACCGAAATCGAAGGCCTGGGCAGAAAGGCGGCCGCGCATCAGTTGGATACTGGCAACGTCCGCGCGTTCGAAGGATTTGCCGCTTCTGTGCGACGCACACTTCAGAGTTGGAAAAAGGAGCGGTTCGATTACCTGGTGAACAACGCCGGGAAGTCGCTGCATGCAGGGTTGGAGCAGACGACCGAGGAACAATTCGATGGGATCGTCAACGTCCATTTCAAAGGTGTCTACTTCCTGACGCAGAAGCTGCTTCCTCTGATGAATGATGGAGGACGCATCGTGAATATATCCTCGGGGCTCGCTCGCTTCGCGCTGCCTGGCAGTTCCGTATACGGGGCTACCAAGGCTGCGGTAGAGACCCTGACCCG
>DATLKS010000347.1:0-1690 GCA_035538255.1 Terriglobales bacterium | reverse complement strand
ATAATCCGTTGGTCCCAGGTTCGAATCCTGGAGGGCCCACCTGTGACGTTTCTTTTTCTGCCTAGCGCTTCAGGCCCTGGTGCTTTCGGTCTAGTTCCTCTGCGACTCATTCACGTCTGATTCGTCTGTGAGGTCGTAGCGACGGAATACTGCTGCAGTTTTGTGACACGAGATGTCCAAGATGGTCTTCTCGCTAAACCCGGGCCGTCGCAGGTTGCGCACTGCGGTACGCCTCAGGTCATGTATGAGCAGGTTGGGCAAGCCGGCGGCCACGCAGATGGCACGCCATGCCTTGCGGAAATCGCCCGCGTCCTTCCGCGTAATGGCAACCTCGGCGTGAACGTGCGTGCACTCAGACGTCAGGTTTACCTTCATCGGACGCATCGCCACTGTCAATGTCCTCATACATTTCCGCTCGGAACCGAGGGGTACAAATGGCAAGAAAGAGCAAGTCGGTTTTGCCTACATTGTTAATTCTCTGCGGGCAGGACGGAGGTATGAGCACTACGTCACCGACACCTACTTCTTGCGCAGGAAGACTGCCCACTTCGACCAGAGCACTGCCTTCCAAGATGACATAACGTTCCGTTGTTCCAACTAGCCGATGCCGCCTAGTGGTGACGCAGGGTGCGACCCGCGCCCGAGCAATCGATGCAACTGGATCATCGTCTGCGTTGGACATTTCGATGATGTAACACTTTTCGGGAGTGTAAAATTCCGTGCTGTGATTGATTCGCTTAACGGCCTCCTTCATTTCAGCTCCTTTGAACGCTTTCGCGTGAGGTCGGCCGTTCCTTGTTTGTCCGAGGGGATCACCAGCCATCCAACCTGGGCTGCAGACTCCACGACCTTCACCATTTCCGTACTGGCAGCTTCGCAAGCCGCTCTTTCATACGCTGCGACGCCCAATCTTTGTAATGCTTCTCTACGACCGTGACGGTATCGCCCAGGGTAGTTGCAGGCAGTCGAGAAAGGCAACTGGTGGTTCATGAGCGGATGAAGCGAGCAAACGAATGCGGACACAGAACTCGATATGCCCGAAATGTCACCCGGTTACTCCGCATGCTCCTGGTCCACGCAGAAGACGATGGTTTTGCCGAACCGGTCCGTTTTCTTGAAGCCGCTCGAAATCCTTGGTGGTGTACTCCCCGTCAGGAAACACCGCTGCACATAAAGCCGGCCAACATCTTTCGTTACCGATCAAGGCCAGGCCAAGCTGCTTGACTTTGGTTTGGCCAAGATGGCGATCTGTGCTTGCGATGGCGCGCCATGAGCACCGGGTCGGGCAATTTTCGCCGTGCTACTTCGACACCGATTGCTTCCGGACTTCCTCCCGCAAATAGTCGTATCTGCGCTCGAACGCGCCGTTTACAGCACTCGTGGAAGCCCGCCCGCTGGCATGAACTCTCGCGAGCCGCGACCGCGCCCCTGAGCGGCTTGCTTTTGAATCTCTTTTGGACCTCCCTATTTCGGTTTGTCCCAGCCCTTCAGACGAGGCCACCAGCGGCTCACATTTCGGCAATACGCCTCGTAGTCGACACCAAAGTTCCGGCGGAGGGTTGGCTCTTCGTAGAGGACCACGAACAGGTGGACGCCGAGAGCAGCTGCGGCGACGGCAACAATCGCCTTTAGATTGGCGTGTCCGAATACAACCCACAGGCCGATCCAGCCCAAAGCGAAGCCCAAGTAC
>DATLKS010000346.1:0-3154 GCA_035538255.1 Terriglobales bacterium | reverse complement strand
GCTACAAAGCGTGTCAACGGTCGACCTATTGATGAACGCTCCGTTCAATGAATAGCGACGGATCGCGGTTCGTGAAAATCCCCTACCGATCCGGCGCGTTTCATCCAAAACGAAATCATGTTGTCACAAACTTCCACTCAGCTCTGTCTTAGCAAATAAAGGAGACCGATGGGTTCGAAATGCGGTCAACAATGAAGTCGGAGTAGGGACCATGATCGCTCATGACCCCCTCCACAGATCCGGACGGGCGGAGTTACCGCATCCGGCTCCCACCTTGGGTAAGGACGCCCAAGCGCACGAGAGGATAAGGATGACAAACACGGGCCGGCGGGAACCATCGCCTAATATGACGCCCCATGCGGCGCCATGGCAGGTGGTTACCTTGGCTGCGACGGCGCAAGACCGTCCGCCACAGATAGCCTACTGCTTTGCGAAAGGCGCACAGCGCCGGGCCATTCATGGGCACCCCGTAATACCGGAAGTGACCCAGCAGGACCGAGCGCAGATACGCTCCCTGTTCCCGAATGGGCGTGTGCAGGCGTCGCCGCAGCTCTTCCTTGAGAACCCGCAGCTTGGCCTGCCACCTCTGACGCATGGTCTGTCGCAGTACCGTGAAATGCCCCTTCCGAGTTTTCCCGCAACTGTGCGTAAAGCCCAGGAAGTTGAATGTCTCCGGTGGGCCGTCGCCACGGTTTCGTCGATTCTGCTCCGCAAAACGGCCAAACTCGACGATTCGCGTTTTGTCGGCATGCAGTTGCAGGCCAAAGTGCGCGAATCGCTCGCGCAACTCGGCCAGAAACCGCTCTGCTTCCTTCCGATGTTGAAATCCTGCTACGAAGTCGTCGGCAAAGCGGACGAAGATTACCTCCCCGCGCGCTTGCTTTCTTCTCCATCGCTGGACCCAGAGGTCGAGAACATAGTGCAGATAGATATTGGACAACAGTGGGCTAATGCTCCCACCCTGAACCGTTCCTACCTCACTTTGGACTCGCTTGCCCTCTTCCAGCACGCCCGCCTTGAGCCATTTCTGAATCAAGCGCACGACGCGCCAGTCGGCTATGCGGTGCTCGACAAACTTCACCAACCATCCCTGATCGAGAGTGTCATAAAACTTCCGGATGTCAGCATCGAGCACCCATTTCACTCTTCTCGTCGTGGTCCCGACCGCCAGCGCATCCAGCGCTTGATGCGGGCTGCGCCCGGGCCGGAATCCGTACGAGAATCCCAGAAAGTCCTGTTCATAGATCGCGTTCATCACCTCGACGGTGGCTCGCTGGACGATTTTGTCTTCCAGCGCGGGAACCCCGAGCGGCCGCAGCTCACCCGGTTTACCCACCTTCGGGATATAAACCCTACGCACAGGTCTTGCTCTGTAGGCGCCTCGCCCGAGTCTATGGGAGAGATCCTGGAGGTTCGCCTCAAGGTTCTCAACGTAGTGCTCCCACGTCTCGCCGTCGACGCCTGCCGCCGCGTCCTTCTTCATCGAAAGGAACGCTGCCCGCAGCCGGTCGATGTCGTAGATGTGGTGGAAGAGCGCAGTGAACCGCTGTTTCTTATCCCTAGTTGCTGCTTGACGTACCCGCTCGAGCGCGCTGGACGCGTCTTCCCGGCCCTGAGTCCGGAACGCGTTACGCTTGGGCGAGTTTCCCTTGGCCAGCCCCCTTCCCTCCATCGCCTCCGCTGCCAGTTCCTCGGCTTTGTTCGGCGACTTCGCAGGTACTACAGAGCTGTCCGACTTCCCGCGTCCGTTCGTCATCGGCGGACGCCTTTCGGCTTCCCGACACGGTCTGCAGCTCTCTCCGCTACAGACGGACGTGGGATCTCCCGGTTCCCATACAAGGTGCTTGCGTACATGCACGGGGTCTCTGACCGCGCGAGATCCGAGCACACCTTGCGATGGCGGTGCGCCCAGTATTGCCTTCCGACAGTCTCCAGAGCGTCGGCATCCCGGAGTACCTGCTGCTTACGCAACAGGGCATGTATTTCGCGGCTCAATACCCGACCTGTACGTCCTCCTGCCAACGCTTCGACGCCGCCCTCGCGAGCGGCTCCGCATGGCTCGGGGCCGTTGTGGTTCGCTACTCCTTCAACGTATGAAACTTTCATTCACAACACCTTGCCGGTTTAACCGGCGCACGGAGACAGTCATGCACAGAGTCGTAGTGATCGGCGGTACTGGACTGATTGGGTCCAAGCTCGTCAACAAGCTTCGTGAACACGGGCATGAAGCGGTGGCGGCAGCACCTAACACAGGCGTCAACACCCTCACGGGCGAGGGACTGGCCGAAGTGCTGAAAGGCGCCTCGCTAGTTGTTGACGTATCAAACTCTCCCTCTTGGGACGACGCAGCAGTGCTGAACTTTTTTGAGACATCCACGAAGAACCTCCTCACCTATGAAGCGGCCGCAGGCGTCGGGCACCACGTGGCGTTGTCTGTGGTGGGAACTGATCGGCTGGCCGAAAGCGGCTACTTCCGGGCCAAGATTGCACAGGAAAAATTGATCGGAGAATCTTCAATCCCCTACTCCATCGTCCGTGCGACGCAGTTCTTTGAATTCCTCAAAGGTCTTGCCGACATTTCCATGGTCGGCGACAAGGTGCATTTGCCTCCTGTGCTTTTCCAACCGATGGCGGCCGACGATGTTGCGAGCGGTGTGGCCAGGATTGCAGTAAGTGAGCCGGTGAATGGCTTAGTTGAAATTGCCGGTCCGGAACAATTCCGCGTGGATGAACTAGTGCGGCGACGCCTGGCTTCGCTGAAAGATTCCCGCGAAGTCATCGCCGACCCGAAAGCGCTTTACTCCGGCGCGAAAGTCAGCGAGAGAACCCTGGTACCAGGCAACAATGCACGACTCGGCGAGACGCGTTTCGAAACCTGGCTCACTCTGCCGGCAGCGCAAATTCCGCGTGCGGCGTAAGTGCCAATACAGGCAACGCGTTGAGTGGTGTCGATCAAGCGAAAGGATAATTTATGACATTCCAAAAACTAGTATTGGCGATGGCATGTCTAATGTCCAGCACGCTGCTGGCACAGGAGGCTAAAGTAACGGATCTCTTTTCGAAAGACTTGGCAAACATTCCTGGCAAAGAAGGTGTGATCATGATCGTGGATTATCCGCCGGGCAGTGTAGACCCTATCCATCGTCACAATGCA
>DATLKS010000345.1:0-10683 GCA_035538255.1 Terriglobales bacterium | reverse complement strand
GGTTCCACGTGTCCGCCGAATTTCTGGCGCATTGCGGAAAGCGCTTTCTCCCCGAACGTGTGCTCCTGGCGCGAGCGGAAGCGGGTGTAGAGAGCTGCCGTCAGTACGTTGGCAGGAACCGCAGTCGCAACCGCCGCTTCGATCGTCCAGCGACCTTCACCGGAGTCCTGCACGAATCCGCTGTACTGCGAGAGGTCAGGATCTTCAACCAGGGCCATGGCCGTGAGATCGAGCAACCACGAGGCGACCACGGATCCACGGCGCCACACCTCCGCAATCTCCGGCAGATTCAAGGTATAACGCTGTTCTTCCGGAATCTCTTTCGAGTTGGAATTGCGGAAGATATCAAAGCCCTCGGCATACGCCTGCATGATTCCGTACTCAATGCCGTTGTGGACCATCTTCACGAAGTGACCGGCGCCAGAAGGACCGGCATGAATATATCCCTGTTCCGCAGTGTTGTTGGGCTTCTTCTCCCAGCCGGGCGTGCGCGGGATATTGCCTGTGCCGGGAGCCAAAGTTTTGAAGATCGGATCGAGACGCTTCACGGCTTCTTCAGGACCACCGATCATCATGCAGTAGCCGCGCTCCAGTCCCCAGACGCCGCCGCTGGTGCCAACGTCAATGTAGTGAATGCCTTTCTGCTTGAGGATTTTCGAGCGGCGAATGTCGTCCTTCCACATGGAGTTGCCGCCATCGATGATGGTGTCTCCCGACTCAAGCTTCTCGGCAAGGGCCATTACGGTCTGCTCCGTCGGATCGCCTGCCGGCACCATGATCCATACCGCGCGTGGTTTGGCTAGCTTCTTCACTAGATCGTCCAGCGAGCTGCTCGGAGTTGCCCCCTCCTTCGCGATTCCGTTTACTGCCTCGGAACTCAAATCGGATACCACGATCTGGTGTCCACCACGCATGAGGCGCCGAACCATATTCGCGCCCATCCTTCCAAGACCGATCATTGCCATTTGCATAAATGTATGTCCTCAGTTGTTGTGACCTCGGGCTTTCGGCATTCGGCTATCGGGCAGTAACTCTTCCGGATTAAAGCCAAGCAGTTTCCTGGCCGAACACCGAGGGCCGAATGCCGCAAGCCTGCTGATTATCAAAGCACCTGCCTGACAACGTTATCGAGCGTCGCGAGTCCAGCCGCTACATCCTTGCCTAGATGCACCCGCAGCGCACGGCGATTTCGTTTGCCTAGAACCTGGAAATCACCCCGTGCCTGTGCCGCCTTGACTACGCCAAAGGTGAACTTCTGTCCCGGAACAGGAAGGTCGAGCGCATCGTCGCAAGTGATTTGCAGAAACACTCCAGTGTTCGGGCCGCCTTTGTAAGCTTGTCCGGTAGAATGAAGGAACCGCGGACCGAAGCCGAGACACGTTGCCGAACGTTTCCTATCGCGAATCGCCGTCCGCGTTGTCTGCAATGCGCTCTGGTTCGCGTCGTTCATCGGAATGTATGCAAGCAAGGCAGCGTAGTCGCCTGGGCCGATGGAGTTCAGGTGCGCGCGCAGGTAGGCGGGGAGTGACTTCTCCTTCCCCGCAGCAATCGTGAGTTTGCCGGCATACTTTTCATCGGCATAGAGCTTAATACCCTGATCTTCGAGGATCGGCGATTCGCCGGACAGAGAGCCAGTCTCTTCATACTGACGCGTGAGTTCGCGAGTAGCGACTTTACTGGCCTCCACATCGGGTTGGTTGAACGGGTTGATAGCAATTACAGATCCGGCGACGGCCGTGGCGATCTCCCAGCGGAAGAACTCCTGGCCGAGATCGTATTTGTCCAGAACATTGATGCGCACGACAGAATGGCCGGCTTTTTCGAGCGCCTCGACTTTCGCGTCCTGCTTGGCGTCACTGCCGTCTTGCAGACGGATGTACACGAAGAGACGATCCTTGCCGTAGACATCCGGCGAACCCAGCTCTTCGCGATCAACCGGAATAATGCCTTTGCCTTCCTTGCCGGTAGACTCTGCCAGCAACTGTTCCAGCCACGCGCCCAAATCGGAAATGCCGGGAGAAGTGACCAGCGTGACTTTGTCTTTTCCGGCACTGCGGTGCACGCCCATGATGATGCCAAGCACAGCACCGGGATTTTCCGAAGTGGGGACGGTCTGCGCGCACGCGTGTACCATCTCTTCGGTGGCGCTCAAGAATTTCTTTAGATCGACTCCCATGACCGCAGCTGGAACTAAGCCGAAATCGGAGAGCGCCGAGTAGCGACCGCCGATGTCCGGACGCCCATGGAAGATGTGACGGAACTTGTCACGTTGTGCGACCTTCTCGAATGACGATCCCGGATCGGTAATGGCGATGAAGTGCTCGCCAACCTTGCCTTCGCCCACGGCCTGCTTCAC
Organism: Terriglobales bacterium; assembly: GCA_035538255.1. Classification (GTDB taxonomy): domain Bacteria; phylum Acidobacteriota; class Terriglobia; order Terriglobales; family Acidobacteriaceae; genus Gp1-AA112. The sequence continues at coordinate 8,327 of DATLKS010000345.1, read as the reverse complement.
ACGATCATAGAAGTACTGCTTGGAGATGTTCGGTTCGAGGGTGCTTCCAGACTTGCTCGAGATAATGAACAGAGTGCTCTTCAAGTTCAGCTTGCTTTCAAAGCCCTTTACCTGCGCTGGATCAGTGGAGTCCAGCATGTGGAACTCGGGAAAGCCCTTGGCGCGGCCAAACGTCATGCTCATTACCTCTGGAGCAAGGCTCGAGCCTCCCATGCCGAGCAGACCGACATGAGTGAAACCGGCATTCTGCGCTTCTTCGGCAACTGCAGTGAGGTGTCCGATATGTGCGAGCTGGTCTTCGGTTATCGGCAGCCAACCAAGCCAGTTGGACTCGTCGGAGTTCGTCCATAGCGAAGAGTCGCGCCCCCACAGGCGCCGCATCTTCTTAGCTTGTTCCCAATCGAGGATCGTCGACTTCACTTTGGTGTCGAGATCGGCGGGGAGAATCCACGTCATTTGATCGATCTTTGGCGCGAGATTCTTTTTTCTGTTCTTCTCTATCGCACCAAGTAGTTTGCTGAACGCTTCCTCGAAGATCTTTACGCCATCCGCCAGGAGCTTGTCGGTAGCGTCTTTCATCGAGATACCGGCTTTGGCGAGGTTTTGCATGGTCTCGCGCGCCGCTTCGAGATTGGCTTCGAGACTTTCTTTCGGAACACCATGATCGCGGAAGCCGTCGAGTGTGGCCGGGGGAATAGTGTTGACGGTTTCTGCTCCAATGAGCTCTTCGACGTAAAGCACATCGCGATAACTTGGATTCTTAGTGCTTGTGGAAGCCCAGAGGAGACGCTGCGTCTGCGCGCCTTTCTGTTTCAGCGCGTTCCAATGAGGCACGTTGTAAATCTGCTTATACTTTTCATAGGTGAGCTTTCCGTTGGCGATCGCCACCTTGCCTAACAGAGACTCGAGGAATCGATGCTCATCATCTGAGTGAGCGCTATGAATCTTCTCTTCCAGAATGCTGTCGACAAGCGTGTCGATGCGACTGATAAAGAAGCTGGCAACACTGGCCACGCGCGAAACGTCTCCGCCAGAAGCAGAAAGCTTCTCTACACCAGCGATGTAAGCTTCGGCAACCTTCTCGTACGTCTCCTGCGCGAAGAGCAGCGTGACATTCACGTTGATACCTTCGCTGATCAACTGCTGGATCGCTGGAATGCCGGCAGGAGTCGCCGGAACTTTTATCATTACGTTCCGCCGACCGACTCGCTTCCATAATCTGCGCGCCTCTTCCAGTGTGCCTTGTGTATTGTTGGCCAGCGCAGGCGAGACCTCCAGACTCACATAGCCGTCCCGCCCTTTTGTCGCCGTGTACACCAGCTTGAGAATGTCGGCCGCATCCTGAATGTCTCCGATGGCGATCTCTTCGTAGATGCCTTTCGCATCGAGGTTGCTCGAATTAAGCCGCGAGAGCTTCTCGGCGTAGTCGTTGCTGCCGGCAATCGCTTTCTCGAAAATCGCAGGATTTGACGTAACACCAGCCAGTCCGTCCTCATCGATGTGCCGCTGCAGCTCGCCGCTCGTAATCAGGCTGCGCCGGATATAGTCGAGCCACACGGATTGGCCGTAGCTCGCGAGCGCTTTTACGGGATTTATGGAAGTAACGGCGGTGGCGCGAATTGCATTCATCTCTCTACTCCTTCAAATTTGTACGTTGCTTTGTGCTCGTTGCGTGTTTTCTATTATTTAAAAAGCTGCTAAATCAGTTATCGGTCAACTTGCTAGGTCCACGGTCAGCCTACCTCAAAGTGCCGCGTTTATTCTGGCCGCGCGCAGCCTACGTCCCGCTGGTCATTGCCCGCTTGCCTCCATATCTCTGTTCTATGGAAGCAATCTTTCCCACCCTTCGCGCGTGCCGTTCCTCATTTGTGAACGCCGCGCGCAGATAATCATCGACCAGCTCTTTCGCCAGTTCGATGCCGATGACTCTTGCGCCCAACACAAGCACGTTCATGTTGTCGTGCTCTACGCCTTGATGGGCGGAATAGGAATCATGACAAAGTCCCGCTCTAATGCCTGGCATCTTGTTCGCTGCCACCGACGCTCCGACTCCGCTGCCGCAGATCAGGATGGCGCGCTTCACGGTGCCCTCGAGAATGCTTTTGCCTACAGCTTCAGCGTAATCGGGATAATCCACCGGATCGGTGCTATTCGTTCCCAAATCCACCACCTCGTGCCCCTCCTCGCGCAAATGATTCGCGATCTGCTGCTTGAGAGGGAAGCCTGCGTGGTCGGCACCGATGCTGATCTTCATGCGCTTCTCGCAACCTTTTTGGCGAGCATGTCTTTGGCAACTGCGACAATCGCGTCAGGAGTGAAGCCGAACTTCTTTTGCAATTCCTTTAGAGGAGCAGAGGCGCCGAAGGTCTTCATGCCAATGCGTCCTTGGGGACTGCGCACATATTGCGCCCAACCGTAGGTCGACGCCTGCTCAACCGAGATTCGATTCTGCACTGCCGCGGGGAGCACACTCTCTTTATAATCCTCGGTCTGGTGCTCGAACAATTCCCAGGAAGGCATGCTGACCACGCGCACGTTCGCGCCTTCAGACGTGAGTTTCTCGTAGGCCTCAACGCAGAGCTGCACTTCGCTGCCGGTTCCGATCAGGATCAGCTCCGGTGTCTGCTTCGGATCGCCACACAGAACGTAAGCTCCCTTTGCCACTCCTGAAGCCGGAGCATACTTGCTTCGGTCGATGGTCGCGCAGTTCTGCCGCGAGAGAATCATGGCCACCGGCTCGGAGGTGAGCTTCATGATCACTCGCCAACCTTCAGCTACTTCGTTAGCGTCCCCCGGACGAAGCGTGATCAAGCCAGGAATCGCCCTCAGTGATGCAAGATGCTCGATGGGCTGATGGGTCGGCCCATCTTCGCCGACTCCGATCGAGTCATGGGTAAAGATATGGATGACGGGCAGCTCCATGATTGCGCTAAGACGGATTGCAGTGCGCGCGTAGTCGCTGAAGATCAGGAACTGAGAACCGAAAGGACGCAACTTCGACACTGAGAGTCCGTTCAGGATCGCGTGCATCGCGTGCTCGCGAATGCCGAAGTGCAAATTGCGGCCGAGATGGTTCTCGGCGCTGAAATCGCCTGCACCATCGAAGGTCAATCGTGTCTTGGTCGAGGGCGCCAGATCTGCCGCGCCACCGATCAGCCAGGGGATGTTCTTCGCAACGGCATTGAGCACTTTGCCGGACGACTCGCGCCCCGCAATTCCCTTGGGATCGGCTGGAAAAGTAGGGATATCTTTGTCCCAATCGTCAGGAAGTTTGCGGCGCTGCATCTTGTCGAGATGATCGGCGAGCTGCGGATATTGCTTTTTGTACTGCTCAAAACGCTGATGCCATGCTGCTCGCGTTTCACCGCCGCGCTTGCCGATTCCCGCTTTGAAATGACCGACTACTCCATCAGGGACGAGAAACTTGGCGTCTTCTGGCCAGCCATAGTTGTGTTTGGTGAGCTTGATCTCATTTTCTCCGAGGGGCTCACCGTGGGCGCCGCTGGTGTCCTGCTTGTTGGGAGCACCGTAGGCGATATGGCTATCAACGATGATTAGAGTCGGACGATCGGTGGTCGCGTGAAAGGTGTTGAATGCGCGCTCGAGCATGTCGAGATCATTCGCGTCGCCAACTCTGGTGACGTTCCATCCATATCCCATGAAGCGCGTTGCCACATCATCACTGAATGCCAGCGAAGTATTGCCTTCGATAGTGATGTGATTGTTGTCATAGATCCAGCAGAGGTTTGAGAGTTTCAGGTGTCCTGCTAGCGAGGCCGCCTCGCCTGAGATGCCCTCCATCATGCAGCCGTCGCCAGCCAACGCATAGACGCGGTAGTTGAACATCTCGAAATCAGGCTTATTGAAGTAGGCAGCTTGCCACTTTCCGGCGATGGCCATACCGACGCTCGTCGCAACACCTTGCCCCAAAGGTCCGGTAGTTGTCTCTACGCCGGAGGTCCAGCGGTATTCAGGATGTCCCGGACACTTGCTGTCAAGCTGGCGGAATCGCTTGATATCGTCGAGCGTGACCGATTGCTTTCCCACTTGCTCGTAATTGGAATCAACCGCCTTCACGTCGGTGAGGTGCAGGATGGAATAGAGCAGCATCGAAGCATGTCCGGCAGAGAGAACGAAGCGATCGCGGTTCGGCCATATGCAATCTTCAGGATCGAAACGCAGAACGCGATTCCACAGCGTGTAGACAACGGGCGCCATCGCCATCGGTGTACCCGGATGTCCAGAGTTGGCCTGCTGCACGGCATCCATGCTCAGTGTGCGGATCGTATTTATACAAAGCTGATCGAGCTGTTTTGCGTCCACAAGATCTCCGGGAAGCGCATTCCGCGCCGTAGCGCAAAATCCTACGCTGAAGCGAGGCTGCCGTCACGCAGGGTAGAGACGCGGCATGCTGCGTCTCCTGTTTGCGACACAAGGGCAGCCTTCGGCAAAAAGAACAAGCGACATTTTCCCTCGAAAGGCCACTTGGGTTCATGCACAAGACAAAGCTGCGTCTCTACCTATCCGATTTCAGGGCACGCTGATAAGAGTTCGACGGCAAGAAAAAGTTTCGAGAAAACTCAACTGCGCCAGCGCAGTGTCACTGGCCCGCTCATCGGGTGCTCCATAGGCTGCCCAGTCTTCTTGGAGCGGACGTAAGCGTTCTTCAATTGGAAATACCACTTTCCGAGACGATCGGCGTCATCGATCAGCATTAAAGGTGGGTTAAAACGGAGTCCCTGTTCCTGCAGCTCCATCGTGCTCTGATCCTGGCGAATAAATTTTCGCGCAAAGACATTAAAGATCGGTTTCACAAACGGTACCCACGAGAAAATATTCCAGGCTGCGCAAAAATCGATGCGGCAGCGATTCTGCTCGATAGGAGTGACTACCGCCCGGTTCACTACCCAGTGATCTCCAATGCGAATCTGCTCGACGCGGATATTCGGCAGAGTGAAATCGATGGAGGTCGTGACGGCATCCCCATAGAAACGAAGCAGCTTGTAGGCGCCACTGTTCGCGCTGGGTGTATGAGTGCGGATGCGGAAGCCCATAGGCGTCGGTTCGAATGTCTTTTGCTTTTCGTGGATGCTGCGCCGGGTACGCCACCACCATGATTGGTGTACGAAGGGCCCATGCGCCGGGTCCATCAGGCCGATGACGCCATGATCGACGTTGCAAGGCAGGTCGGCAGACAGATGCGTGATCTTATACTTGCGAGTTGGCAGCAGCAGCTCGGGAACCGAAGGCGGATTCAACCTCGAACTGCGCGACTCTGCCATGAAGACCCATACATATCCGTCGCGCTCCTCGCACGGATAGTGGGTCGCATGAATCTTTTCCGGCTTGATGCGCGAATCGGAGGTGAGCGATGGAATTTCTTGGCACGTGCCGGAGTGCACGTTGAATTTCCACCCGTGATAACAGCACTCGAGGTTCTCGCCTTCGACGCGTCCGCAGGAGAGCGGAATGCCGCGATGCGGACAGATGTCCTTCATGGCAAAGGCACGGCCGTTCGCATCTCGTCCGAGGACAACGGGCTCTCCGAGCAGCATTGCCTTGACGAGCTTACGTCCGCGGATTGCCCGGCTGAGTAAGGCCGGATACCAGAAGTCGAATAGCATCTGACCTGCCGCAGAGGTCTGCTCGAGGGCGCTAGCCGGTTGCCTCTCCGCGAGTTGAATGCCAGAATCCATTCTCTGTATTAGGCAATAGGCGATAGCTACTAAGCAATAGGCGATATGCGGCGAGAAGACACTGGTGAAGAACATGCTGGGACCATGGAATCGATACTTCCTCAGCTGGAAGAGCTGGAATCCAAGATGAGCGGACCCGATTTCCGCCGGCAAGGCTCCTGGCGAGCTGCTGGGATCCAATCCTCAATCGACATTTTCCAAGCTGTTGGGGTTCAAGGCAGCGAATCGACCGCATGCGCGGACTTACACGGTGTAAATGGAAGGGCGGCGGAGGCTGGTCGTCTGACATCTCAGCAGATTCCTCCCGCTTTGAAAGAGTCTCTCCGACGGCAGATTACGAACTCTCAATCCCGTCAGAGCAGCAAGAAGACCCCATGAGCTAAGTCTCGCTCCCAAACCAGACTCACGGGGTTCTCAGGCAACACACCCAACGCCAGGCGGGCGATTTTTCGCGTGTTATCGTTTTAAATAGCGCATTTTTATGCCGCACGAACTTCCCAAAACGTACGACCCCAACGCGATCGAACCGCGCTGGGCCGAGTACTGGGTAAAAGAGAAGCTCTTTCATGTCGAAACTCCGCGTAAGGGAACCAGCGCGCCGACTTTTACGGTCCTGCTTCCGCCACCGAACGTGACCGGCAATCTCCACATGGGACATATGTTCGAACACACGGAGTCGGACATTCTCGTGCGCTGGCATCGTATGCGCGGCGAGACCACGCTCTGGGTTCCTGGAACAGACCATGCCGGCATTGCAACCCAGATGCTCGTCGAACGGCAACTTGCAAGCGAGGGAATAAACCGGCGGGACCTCGGCCGGGATAAGTTTGTAGAGCGAGTATGGGAATGGCGTCGCCTCTACGGCGGCAACATTCTTAAACAGATGAAGCGCCTCGGCGATTCGGTCGATTGGTCGCGCGAGTACTTCACGATGGACGAAAACCTCAACCGCGCAGTCCGCGAGGTCTTCGTCCGTTTATGGGAGCAGGAACTGATCTATCGCGGTGAGTACATCGTGAACTGGTGTCCGCGATGCCTGACAGCGATCTCCGATCTCGAAGTGGTTCACGAAGAGCAGCAAGGAAAACTGTACGAGATTCGGTATCCGCTCGCGGAGGGCAGCGGATCGATCCACATCGCCACCACACGCCCCGAAACGATGCTTGGCGACGTTGCTGTTGCGGTGAATCCGCATGACGACCGCTATCGCGAGCTAATTGGCAAGAAACTCCGTCTGCCGCTGATGAATCGCGAGATTCCCATAATCGCCGACGAGCTTGCGAATCCCGAATTCGGAACAGGCGCAGTAAAAGTCACTCCGGCGCACGATCCCAATGATTTCGTTATCGGTAAGCGGCACAACCTGCCCATGCTCAAGATTATGGACGAGTCTGCGCGCATTAACGCCAACGGCGGACCATATGCAGGACTCAACCGCTACGAGGCGCGCACCCGTGTGCTTGCCGATCTCGAGGCGCAAGGATTTCTTGTGCGCGCACAGGACCATGTTCTCTCGATCGGTAAATGCCAACGCTGCCAGACCATCGTTGAGCCGAGCCTTTCGATGCAATGGTTCATCAAGATTCAGCCGCTGGCAGACCGGGCAATCGCTGCAGTCACGGAAGGTCACATTTGCTTTACGCCCGAGAACTACAAGACGATTTATCTGAACTGGATGACCAACATCTACGACTGGTGCATCTCGCGCCAGCTCTGGTGGGGACATCGCATTCCAGCCTGGTACTGCACAAACAGCGGCTGCGCACGTTCCAAGGAAGACATGAACGCACAGCCGATCGTTAGCCGCGACGAACCCTTCAAGTGTCCGGATTGCGGATGGGCCGTGGAGCGCGAAACCGATGTGCTCGACACCTGGTTTTCGTCGGCTCTGCTGCCCTTTACCGCCTTTGGCTGGCCGGAGCACACGCGCGATCTCGACATCTTCTACCCGACATCGTTGATGGTCACCGGCTTTGACATCCTGTTCTTCTGGGTGGCGCGCATGATCATGATGGGCTGCCACTTCATGAACGACCTGCCGCTTGCCGATGGCAGTCCGCGGCCGGATTCGGAAGCCGTACCGTTTCGGGAGGTCTACATCCATGCTCTTGTCCGCGACGCCGAGCGGCAGAAGATGTCGAAAACAAAGGGGAATGTGGTCGACCCGATTAACATCACCGAGAAGTACGGGACAGATGCAGTGCGTTTTACGCTCGCATCGATGGCTTCTCCCGGCACCGACATTGCCTTCAACGAGAGTCGCATTGAAGGCTATCGCAACTTTGCCAACAAGATTTGGAATGCCGCGCGCTTCATGTTTATGAACATAGACAGAGCGGCGGAAGCAGGCGTATGGAACGAACGCAGCCTTGCAGATCTGCTTGGACACAAGAGCACATCGGTTTCAGATCTGCTTGATCACTGGGTCGAAGCTCGGTTCCAGGAGACCGCATGGGAAGTCAACAAGGCCTTAAAAGATTACCGCTTCCATGAGGCTGCGAATCTCGTTTATCAATTCTTCTGGGGTGACCTCTGCGAGGTATACATCGAGGCGGTAAAGCTGCGCCTGGACTTCGCAGGCGGCGAAAGAGATCAGGCTACGCAAGCGCTCAAACATCTAGTCCGGACTTT
>DATLKS010000344.1:0-1572 GCA_035538255.1 Terriglobales bacterium | reverse complement strand
GCCATGACCAACTCATCGACCAGGTATGCCGCGATCTCCAGCGTGGCCTCAAGAACCCACACACGGGACGCGATGGGTTGACTCCTGCCCAGGTTCTGCGCAGCTTCATTCTGCGCCGCATCAAGAATTGGGAATATCGCGAGTTGCGGGAACGCATCGCCGATGGCTACACCCTGCGCCAGTTCACCGATTTCTACACTCGGCCAGTGCCCAAGCACGACGCCTTTCATCGTGCCTTTAATCGACTTACCCCGCAGACCTTGAAAACCATCAATGAGCTGATCATTCGCGCAGCAGTGGAGATGGGATTGGAAGATGGCAGCCGATTACGGGTTGACAGTACCTGTGTTGATACCAACATTCATCATCCCACCGATAGTCGCTTGCTCTGGGATAGCGTGCGCGTTTTGACTCGCCTCGGCGACCGCCTGGTGGAAAAGGTTGGCCGGCCCCTGCCAGCATTTCCCCACCACACCCGTGCCGCACGCCGCCGCATGCAAGCCATTGAGCGCATGAGTGCCAAAGAGCGGCAGGAACAGCAAGTGCCCAAGTATCGGGAGCTGCTGGGCATTACCGAGGAGGTGGTGCAAAGTGCCCGTCAGTTGCTCGAGCACACCCAGAATGCGTACGGCCTCAACTTTAAAGAGGACATGGCCATTACCGCCCTGCGGCAGGAGATCGAGGACTACTGTCAGCTCGCCGACCAAGTCATCCAGCAAACTCGCCGTCGCGTACTGGAAGGAGAAACCGTGCCGGCAAAGGAAAAGATCTATTCCATTTTTGAACCCCACACGGACATGATTAGACGTGGCAAGGTGGATAAGCCGGTGGAATTTGGACACAAAGTGTTTCTCGCGGAAAGCCAACAGGGCTTGATCACCGATTACGAAATCTTAGAAGGAAACCCCAATGACCAAGAGCACGTGGCCCCCTCGCTCGATCGTCATCAGGAGCTCTTCGGCCATGCGCCCGAGTGGTATGGGGCGGATCGCGGTTTCGCCAGCCCGCAAAATGAGCGTGCCTGCGAGCAAGCTGGTGTCACGGTGATCGCCATTCCGCAATGTGGAGGTCAGAAGACGCCAGAGCGCGCTGCCTACGAAAAAAGTACGGCGTTCAAGAAAGGACAACGCTTCCGCGCCGGTATCGAGGGCCGTATCTCCGTCCTGTTTCGTGGTCGTGGCATGAAGCGCTGTTTAGATCGTGGGCGAGAACGTTTTGATCTGTTAGTCGCGGCAGCCGTGCTGGCAAATAATTTGCTCCGCATCGCCACTCTTCTGCATGAAACCAAGCGAGGTGGCCGCCGGTCTTAACGTCGGCTCGTTTCCTCGATACTCATTCCATTACTCCTACGCGAAGACGTCTGTTCGCACGCCCGCGACATCACGGCTGATCACATGGCCCATTATCTTTCGACCAGGTTTGAAGCTTTCAGGTTAGAATTTGCCTGTCTCGCCTGTATCATTTTCCCTAGGAATCATGCCTGTTTTCGTCGTTTTGCGACAAAAACTAGCTAAAGGTCGCGCCGACTGGCCGCCGGCCGGAAGCGATCGCAGCCCATTCCGCCAATCGCTG
>DATLKS010000343.1:0-1757 GCA_035538255.1 Terriglobales bacterium | reverse complement strand
GGAACCTTGCGGATGCGCGGGGTGACCGCTTCGCCATTGGTAATCCGTTCCAACTCGCGGCTCGCAACCAATATACTCCGCTTAGGCCGCGCAATCTTCGCTTTGGGATCGACTTCGCCTGGTAGAACGGGCCGCTGTCCGCCGCTTCACGAGCTGTTCGAATATTTGTGCATTCCGGCTTGAGCTCGCTAGGATCGAGGAGCCATGCGCTGCGATCTTGATCATCTGCCGGAAGCCAAGAGGCGCGAGCTTGCCCATGTCGTGGGAATTGTCCGGGACGGCTTTGGAAAAGCCATTGCGCATCGCACGCAGCCGAGGTTCCGCAGCGGCAAATTGCTCAAGATCATCCTGTTTGGAAGCCATGCGAGGGGCGACTGGGTCGAAGATCCGGTCGGACGCTATTTCTCGGACTATGATCTTCTGATCATTGTCGATCATGAAGACCTGACCGACGTTCCCGAATTCTGGGCGAAGGCCGAAGACAAGCTTTTGGAAGAACTCTCCGAAGGCAAAGCGCTTCGAACACCGGTCAGTCTCATCTATCACAGCCTTGAGGATGTGAACGAGAAGCTGCGGCTCGGGCGTTATTTCTTCATCGACATCCTCTCAGAGGGCATCGTCCTTTATGAGGAGCCCGGCCATCCCTTCGTCGAGCCCAGGCCTTTGAGTCCCAAAGAAGCGCTGAGCGAAACTCAAGCATTCTTCGATCAGTGGTTTGAGAGTGCATCGGCCTTTTTGAGGACCAGTATTGATCTTCGTGACCAAGGGCACCCTAACGAGTCTGCCTTTCTGCTCCACCAGGCTACCGAGCGGCTTTACCAATGCCTGTTCCTGGTGCGGACGCTCTGGACTCCAAAAACGCATAATCTCAATCGTCTGCGCGCTCTCGCCGAGGACATGGAGGCGAGCCTCAAGCAGGTCTGGCCCAATTCGAGCCGGGAGGAAAAGCGCGCCTACGCACGGCTCAAGGAAGCCTACATCAAAGCCAGGTACTCCCGCGAATATAGGATCACCAAAGAGCAGCTCGAATGGCTCGGAACCCGCGTCGAGCTTTTGAAGACGCTGGTCGAGCGGGCCTGCCTCACCCTACTGGAGAGACTCGAAAAGGCAGCCTAGCGCCGTCTAAAGTATTTCGAGTCAGTATGGATGCCGTCGGGTGCCGGATTTCCTCAATCGCCAGCCGTTAACGACCAACGTCGTCACAGATCGACATCGCCTTCGATAGGCTCGTCGAGACCGATCTTCACTCGCTTGGCTAACGCGACAATCCGTTCGGCGAGCGTCGGCGGCAGGGCAGTCAGCGCGTCGGGTCGCCGCCGGATGTCTTTGGCAAGGAAGACGAGGAAGCTATCGATCGCGGGATCGTCGTGCACTTGCTCGGCGCGGTGCACGGACACACTATGCCCATCGACACGGAAGGCGATCTTGCCGCCATAGTTAACGCCGAGTGCCTGGCGGACTGACTTCGGGATCGTTGTCTGGCCCTTGGCGGTAATGGTGCTGATTTCTTCGAGCAAAGCGGACATGTCCGACCTCCGGCCTTCAACTTGATGTATGACAATATCTTACGTCGTGGTTTTGGGTGATACACCTAGCTCAGCCGACCTTGAAGATGGTTGAGCCGAGGCGTTCTGCCTCGGCCCAATCGTGGGTCACGTACAGGATCGGAATTTGGAGTTCATCTCGCACCCGCTCGATTACGGAGAGAATTTCTTCGCGCCGGGCTCTGTCCAGCGAAGACAAGGGTTCATCCATCA
>DATLKS010000342.1:0-3199 GCA_035538255.1 Terriglobales bacterium | reverse complement strand
CAACGGGAATGGAACGTTTACCGATGTCTCTGCGAAGGCCGGCGTGGCTGATCCGGAGCGCCGCTACGGACTAGGTGTCGCCTGGTCGGACTTTGATAACGACGGCAAGCTTGACCTGATGGTCGCGAATGATTCGGAACCGAACTATCTCTACCGGGGCGATGGAAAAGGCCGCTTCGAGGACGCCGCGCTTCCATCTGGAGTGGCCTACAGCGAAGACGGAAAAGAACAAGCCAACATGGGTATCGCACTCGGCGACTACCAGCATACTGGCCGCATGTCGATTGCGGTCTCACACTTCGACAATGAATACGCAACGCTCTACCGCAACGAAGGAGGGATGAACTTCAATGAAATCTCGAAGGCTTCTGGCGTGATGAAAGCTACCAGGGGTTACGTGCAGTGGGGAGATGCCTTTGTCGATTTCGCCAATGATGGCTGGGAGGATCTTTTCATCGTAAGCGGTCACGTGTATCCGCAGGTAGATTCGGCCAATCAGGGCGCGAGTTATCGCGAGCCGATGGTGTTGCTGAAAAACCAGCACGACGGCACGTTCAAGGACATCAGTAAAGAGGCCGGGACCGCGATCCAGGCGCCGCGAGTGAGTCGTGGACTGGCTACCGGAGACCTTTTCAATGATGGCAAGCTCGAAGCCGTCGTCGAGAACCTGGTTGGAGAAGCATTAATCCGAAGTTCCGCCGTTAGCGGGGTACTAAATCGAGACTAATTATTTGAGAAACGGAGAGTTGGGCCGATTTATGATATGAAAAATGTTCTCATGTAATATGATGCATTTATCTTGACATTTCTAGTTATGTGTGCTTATATGTTCGCATGTACATCGCCGTCGTCCCCAACCGCAACTCCCCGCCCGCGGTCCTTTTGCGCGAGGGCTGGCGCGAAGGAAACAAAACCCGCCAGCGCACCCTGGCGAACCTCTCCGATTGGCCCAAGGAGAAGATCGAGACCTTCCGCCGTCTGCTGCGCGACGAGGCCTTGGTCTCGCCTCGGGATCTGTTCACCACGCAGACCACTCTTCCTCACGGTCATGTCGAAGCGGTGCTGGAGATGATCACCCGTCTCAAGCTGGATCAGGTGATTTGCTCCGAGCGCTGCCGGGAGCGGGATTTGGTGGTGGCCATGATCGTCGAGCGGTTGATCGATCCCTGTTCCAAGCTGGCCACCACCCGCCAGTGGCACAGCACCACTCTGGCTGAAGAGATGGGAGTGGCCTCGGCCAACGAGGATGATCTGTATCAAGCCATGGACTGGCTATTGGAGCGCCAGGAGCGGATCGAGAAGAAGCTGGCGGCCCGTCATCTGGACCAGGGCGGGATGGTGCTCTATGACGTGTCCAGCAGTTTCTATGAGGGGCATACTTGCCCGTTGGCGCAATTCGGACACGACCGGGATGGAAAGAACGGTCTGCCCATCATCGTCTACGGGGTGATGACCAGTGGCCGGGGATGCCCGGTGGCGGTCAGCGTCTATGCCGGCAACACCGGGGATCCGACCACCGTAGCCGACCAGATCGAGAAGTTGCGCGAGAAGTTTGGATTATCGCAAGTGGTTTTGGTCGGAGACCGCGGCATGCTGACTCAGCCGCAGATCGACAAGCTGAAGCAGCATGCCGGCATGGGATGGATCACGGCGCTGACCAGCACGGCGATTCGGAGCTTGGTGGATGAAGGAGCTTTGCAGCTGTCGCTCTTGGACGAGAAGAATCTGGCCGAGATCAGCTCGCCGGAGTATCCCGGCGAGCGGCTGATGGTGTGCCACAACCCGGTGCTCGAGGAGAAGCGGCAGCGCAAGCGGGAGGCGTTGCTCGAAGCCACGGAGAAGAGCTTGGAGAAGATCAGCCAGGAAGCGGCGCGGCGGAAAAAGAAGCCGCTCACGGCGGCCGAGATTGGGGTGAAGGTGGGCAAGGTGCTGGGACGGTACAAAATGGGCAAGCACTTTCAGTGCACCATCGGCGAGGGCAGTTTTACGTGGAGTCGCCGCGCCGAATCGATCGCCCAGGAACAGAAGCTGGATGGGATCTATGTACTGCGCACCAGCGAGCCGGCCCAGCGGCTTTCGGCCGAAGAGACAGTGCGCAGCTACAAGAGTCTGGCCGAAGTGGAACGGGCCTTTCGTTGTCTCAAAGGGATCGATCTGTTGGTGCGGCCCATTCGGCATCGCACCGAGGACCGGGTGCCGGCGCACATTTTTCTCTGCGTGTTGGCTTATTACGTGGAATGGCATCTCCGCCAAGCCTGGGCGCCGCTGCTGTTCGAGGATGAGGAGCGCGTAGAACAGCGCCAGCAGCGCGACCCGGTTCTGTCTGCACAGCCGTCGGACTCCGTACAGCGCAAGAAGCACTCTCATCAAACTGCCGATGGTCTTCCCGTGCACAGCTTCGACAGCTTGCTCAAAGAGCTGGCCAGTCGCGCTCGAGTCACTTACGCACTCAAGCCGCAAAAGACGGAGGAGAAAACAAAACTAACTTTCCAGCAGGTGCCGGAGCCCACGCCGCTGCAGGCCAGGGCCTACGAACTGATCCGCATGTTCTCAGTAATCGCGAACTGAATCTCGCGCTATCCCTACGCGTATCAGCCAAATACTCTTTCCAACATTACGGAACTTCGGACTAAAAGCTATCCGAACTCGCAGAATCCCGGATCTCCCAATGGCCCGGCATTGAGGGAAAATTCAGAGTCATGACCTATTGCACCGTTCCGATCTCAATTGAACGTTGTCCCGGGGGCCTTGGACTACATGCAGCCAGTAGACGATTCGTATGGGCGACAGGTATCGCTCGTGATGGAACTCTTGCAGGGAAAATGGACCGTTCACATTCTCTGCGCGATGCGTGGCGGGTCCGTTCGGTTGAGCGAACTCAGACGAGCGCTTCCGTCTGCCTCGAAGAAAGGTCTCACCACAAGCCTTAGGTCTCTGGAGGCGGCGAAGGTCATCGTACGACGAGACCTCAGTGCATCCGTGCTTCATGTTGAGTATGAGTTGTCTGAGGCAATTGCCTTTGGGGCTCGGGTTGAATTGATCGACCGAGTAGATCGCTTCATGCACGCGATACATCGTTTGGCCCGAACCCAGGCAGTGGGTTTGATCTTCGCGGGAACGGTTGGGAACGCCGTGATTGCTGCTCGTTTACCCATGCTGCAACTCGGCCATTTCACCCTTGGCCGCGGCGATCACCAGC
>DATLKS010000341.1:0-1607 GCA_035538255.1 Terriglobales bacterium | reverse complement strand
TTTCCCGCCTATCGGCGGCGCGGCTTTCATCCCCATGCGTGAATGCAGGGGCCTTCGCCGCGATTTGGTCCATCGCTCCAACGTCGTTCACAACATCTCGACTCAGGAGCAATGAAAGGAGGCAACACCATGTTTACTATGACTCGATCTGTTCCCGTCAACGACAGGAGTGATCCCGACATCCCAGTTCTCAACCGCGATCAGGTATGGAAAGGATTGGAGCTGAAGGCGGAGAATGCCCTGCCTTTCGTCCCCAAAATGACGAAATGCGACACGGTCGAGCGCGGCGACAATTTCCTTGTGCGAGACATTGTCTTTCGTGGCGAACCCGCCCGTGAGCGCGTGACGTTCTATCCGAAACGAATGGTACAGTTCGACCGTCTCTCAGGAAGCACCCTTGGCACAATCAAAAACGAGATCGAAGAAGACGCCAGCGGAGAACTCTCCTTGCGCTTCACCTTCTCGCTTGAAAAAGAAGGGATTCCGCCCGATTCACCCGAAGAGCAGGCATACGCCAGGCAGATGGAGGGTGATTACCTGGGCGCAGTCCAGGCTACACTGACAGCGATCCGCAAATGGGTAAAGGAAGGAACCCTGGAGTCGCGATCAGCGGTCTAGACCGGCGCTTTCCCTGAGCATCTCTCAACTCTTTTCTCCTACGAGAAGAACGAACGGTTGTACGCTTATCCTGTTGTACATGGACCACTTGTTAGAAGGAGGCACCTGTGGCTATTTATGATGTCAGCGAACGATCAATCGGTGATCTTATCTCCCTCACGGGTAAGGTCGCTGTTGTCACAGGGGCGGCCCGTGGTATCGGGTACGCGATTGCCGATCGCCTGGCAGAAGCAGGGGCGACCGTCATCATCGCCGATATCGATAAGGCCGCTGCTGACAACGCTGCGCAGCAAATTCGGCTCCGGCGCGATGGAAAGGTAGCGGCTCTCCATCTCGATGTCTGTAATGGTGCAGCGATCAAGGCGGCAGTTGCGCGCATCATTCAAGATTTTGGTCAGATTGATATCTGGGTCAATAATGCGGGCGCTTACCCCAGCGCCGCCGCGCTCGAGATCTCAGACGAGGACTGGGATCATCTGCTGAACCTGAACCTGCGCGCGCTGTTTATCTGCGCACGTGAATCGGCAAAACACATGATCGACGCAGGCCGGAGTGGAGTCATTATCAACCTGGCCTCTACCGCAGCGGTCAAGACGGGCGGCGGTAATGCTGCCCATTACGTCTCTTCTAAGCATGCCGTGGCCGGTCTCACCAAGAGTCTCGCTTTTGAGTTTGGGCCGCACAATATTCGCGTGCTGGCAGTGGCACCGACACTCTGCTACACCCCAGGGGTAGCCGAAAAGCGTGCCTGGCTGGATAGTTTCGGGATCGGCAGCGTGCTGGATGAGTACGCGGCGAAATTGCCGCTCGGACGCGCTGCGCAACCGGATGATGTCGCTCGTGTTGCGCTGTTTTGTGCCAGTGACCTTGCCGCCTATATGACAGGCAGTATGCTCTTCGCCGATGGCGGCGACATGGTTGGCTAGCCATTTTAATGTGATCGAACCGGTAATTGGTAAAGACGTACCATAGAAGGAGGATTCTATGTC
>DATLKS010000340.1:0-2675 GCA_035538255.1 Terriglobales bacterium | reverse complement strand
AGGAGTTGCAGCCCCGTATCACACAACTTCAAGCGCGTGTTCATGATACAAGTACAAAAGGTCGCACAGATGCACCGGCAGCAGCTCCTCGGCTCGGGAATAATCCTTGGCACAATTCTTGTGCTTGCACTGGTCGCCACTGGGGTCACCCTGCATCGCGCGAGCGCCCAAGGCTCTGGAATTGGCCTGCTTTGGACCGACGCCGCTCTACTGGTCGTATACGGGTTTGCAGGAATCATCGTGTGGAAGCAAAGGTCCGCGAGCGCGATCACTGCGGCGATGGTTGGGGCGCAGATCGGCCTGGTCGTTGGTGCTGTGCAGATCGCGAATCACTTGATTGAGGCGTTTGTTCCGACCAGACCGTTCCTTCTCGTTATCAGCCCGGTGTTGCTGACGCTCGCGTTGTTAGGTACGGCAGGTGCTGCGGCGTGGGAACGAACCGGATCGCTGGTGCTGGCTGTGATCAGCGGAGTTTGCTGTGCCGTTGTCGCAACGCTCATCACACTCTGCTTTGCCATTTCCTTTAATCTGCTTTTTGCGTTGCGTGTGGACTGGCAATTACGCGAAGCGTTTGCCGCCAGCGGCATGATCGATCGAGCGGGCTTCCGGGTGAGGAATATCCTGCAAGCGTCGTCGGAAATACTTCTTCGTATGCCTCTCTTAGCCATCTGCTTGGCTTCTGCTGGGGCCATCATCCAAGCATGGATGAGCCGCGAATCCCGGTGCGCGCTGGTACTGGCAGCCAGATTCCTGGCCCCGTTTGTGTTTGCATTAGGTACGGCCGCGCTGTGGCACGCTAACGCGATCGAACGTGCCGGGCGACCACCCTTTGTGCTATCAGGAGTCCTGCTTACCGGAATTGCTCTGTCTGCTGCGTATCCGATTTGGTCGGCCTTCCACGGTTCGCCAGGCACGTCTAGGAGTGCCGGGAACTCCTGAGCTTCTTTTGTCTCGAATCAAACGGGCAACTCTGGCGTAACCCGATTAGGTGAGGGTTGCAGACTTATTCGCTCAGTGGCAGCCCATTTCGAGGTTGGGGGCGGGCTCTCGGGAAGCATCGTCGATAGTTACTGTCTGGGTAGCGTAAGGTCTGCAGCGAGTGTGAAGACAGTTCCGATCCCTAAGTTACCTGAAGGCTTTCACGTATCTAAGGTTACTGTGTCGGCTTGTTCTTTCCACTCTTTTTGGCAGCGACCGTCATTGGCGTTGGCGGTTTTGGCGCGCAGAATTCCGCATTGCCCGGCGCAGACTCTTACGATACGTGAGATTTTTCGGGGCTAATGGCGTAAGGGTTGCCCTCTGCGTGCGCGTTCGCTGCCCGGGCGATCTGTTGCATGCGCTCACCGGCTTCGCCTTCTGTTTGGTGCAGCAGTTCCCGTTCGTTCTGCGCTGGGGTTCTCATCTGCACAAACGCAGAAAATGTTGGCAAGCGCATCCCACGTTGATCCGATACACGACCCACGGCAAATCGGATTCCGCTTCGTTGTACGCTGGAGTAAGCTTCTTAAAGGCTTCGGCGAACTTCGGAGGAAAACGCCATGTCCGAATCCATCAAGAATGTTTGGCAGGGTGGCGCTCAGCAAGGGAGTGTGGAACGGCTTCTTGAACCCGTTAGGCTGGGGCCTTACGACCTGCCTTCCAGGTTAGTCATGGCGCCCTTGACTCGGTCGCGAGCGCGACAGCCTGGCAATGTTCCTTTCTCTCTCAACGCGTGCTACTACGAGCAGCGAGCTTCGGCCGCCCTTATCATCAGTGAGGCAACTCAGGTGTCCCAACAAGGACAAGGCTACGCTTGGACGCCCGGAATTCACAGTTTGGAGCAAGTTGAAGGATGGAAACTGGTTACCTCCGCGGTGCACAAAGCTAATGGCTTGATCTTCCTGCAGCTCTGGCACGTCGGGCGCATCTCCCATCCGTCTCTGCAACCGGATGGAATGCTTCCGGTGGCCCCCTCAGCCATCAAGCCCAAAGGAATGGCGTTTATCGAGAACGAACACGGCGAAGGAGAACTCGTTCCTTTTCTCACGCCGCGGTCTTTGCAGATCGAGGAGATGTCTTACATAGTGCGGCAATACGCGCGCGGAAGCGAGAATGCTCTCGCGGCCGGGTTCGATGGTGTCGAAATTCACGCCGCGAACGGCTATCTTCTTGACCAGTTCATCAATTCCAGCACCAACCGGCGGGCCGATAGCTATGGAGGGCCGATACAGAATCGTGCGAGGTTGTTGATGGAGGTGGTCGACTCGGTGAGCAAAGTGTGGGGGTCGAACCGGGTCGGAGTGCGACTGTCGCCCCTGGGCACATTTAATGACATGGGCGACGACAACCCGGAGGAAACTTTCGGCTATATCGCAGAGCAGCTCAATCGTTATCAGCTAGCGTACCTGCACATCGTCAACCCGGCCCTTACCATGGTCGAGAAGGGCCTAGAACCCGAACCTCAAGCACGCCGAATGCTCGACCTGATTCGCAGTAGGTACCGCGGCACTCTCATCATGTGCGGTGGTTTCGATCAAAACACCGCCGAGGCCTGGCTCGCGCAAGGCAAGGCGGATTTAATCGCTTTCGGGCGCAAGTTTCTGGCTAACCCGGATCTGCCGAAGCGATTCCGCCAGCACGCAGCACTCAACATTGACGACCCGTCCACTTACTATGGCGGCGGCCCCAAAGGCTAT
>DATLKS010000339.1:0-1665 GCA_035538255.1 Terriglobales bacterium | reverse complement strand
GTATCGCGGATTAGGGTGCTGGAATCTTTCATCTGGCCAAAGCAATGGCCATTGCATTACGCGCTGTTATCTGGGCCACGGTGTGAATTGAGGAGCGGACAATTTCTGGTCGGAGAGACGTTCGTGCCCTCGCAGATGAGTTCCTAACTCGAGCGTAGAGCGTCCATGGGATTAGCCGAAGCGGCGCGGGATGCGGGAAGAGTCGATGCCAGCAGCGCCATAATCATCATAATTAGGACGCACAGTATGTAGATGAGGGGGTCAGCTGCGCTGACGTCGAACAGGAAGGAGCTGACCAGTCGAGAGAGTGCTAACGAGCCAAGAACACCGAGGCCGCATCCGAGGAGCGTGAGCCTCACGCCCGAAACAAGCACGAGCTTCGCAATGCCGGCACGATGCGCGCCCAGGGTCATGCGAATGGCAATCTCTTGCGTCCGCTGGGACACGGAAAAGGCCATCACCGCGTAAATACCAGTGATCGCCAGTAGCAGCGCGCCCAAGGCGAAGGCCGTGATCAGGTCTGTGTTGAAATGTCGCGGTGCCTCAATTGCAGAAACCGCATCCGCGACGGGCCGCACCTCCTGCAAAGCCAGGAGTGGATCGATCTCCGCGATGGTCGACCGCAGTGTCTGGATCATGTACTGAGGATCAAGGGCTGAGCGCATTGTGATGTATCCACTCGGCGGGCCGCTGAGGTTTCCCGGAGTTCCCGAGCCGTACAGAGTGGCAGGTTGATCCACGGGCGTGTACCACTGATCGATGCTGGGCACATCGCGAGGCATCTTGGTGTCGGCGACAACTCCGATGACGGCTGCCCACGGGAGTTCCTTCCGCGGGTTGCCGACGTGCATACGCTTGCCAATAGCGCTCTGGCCCGGCCAGCAGTCTCTGGCCATCGATTGGTTCACAATTACCACGAGCGGGGAGTTGGAATCGTCGTGCGTCGTAAAGGTTCGGTCTTCAAGCAGAGGAATGCCCATAGCGCCGAAGTAGTCCCCATAAACGCTGGTAAACGCGGCAAATTTCAGCTTCCAGTGATCCGCGGAAACGCCCTCGACGGTGAACGCAGACCGCGGGGAAACATCGGACGCGGCGACCGCGTTGCTGATGGCTACAGCGGTCACTGCCGGCTTGCTCGACAATCGGTCGATAACCTCTCGGTTAAACGCGCCGACAGACGCTGTGGTGGGATATTGCGGCAAAGGAAGTTGGTAGCCTGCAATCAAAGCGTGGTCGGCACGGAAACCGGGATCGACTTGCTGCATCTTCTGTAAGCTACGCAGGAAAACGCCAGATAGGGTGAGCAGCACCAGCGCGATGGCAACCTCCGAGACAACCAATGCGGAACGTAACCATGTATGGCTTGCGTTGCCGCCGATTTGCGCGCCCTCTTTGAGGCTTTCTATCAAATTGATGCGCAAGGCTGCGAAGGCTGGCGCAAGACTAGAGAGAATGCCGGCCGCAACGGCGACGACAAGTGCAAATGCGGCAACGATGGGGTTCATCGAAACGGAATCGATGCGAGGCATGGAATCAGGCATTAGATGCAAGGTAGTGCGAATCGCAATTGCGGCGAACACCAGGCCGAGCAGTGCGCCAGCCATGCTCAGCAGAAGTCCTTCCACCAAGGATTCGCGGATGATTCGGCTGGAACTCGCGCCAATC
>DATLKS010000338.1:0-9783 GCA_035538255.1 Terriglobales bacterium | reverse complement strand
CCCCCTCACGCTGGATCATTCACCAGCAATAGCCGAATCTCAGTTAACTCTTTCTGGCCAACACCGTTTGCCTTAGTCCAACACCCGTGTATTTGGTCTTACGCTTACGATTAAATTCGCGTCGATTTCCTAATTGAGAGCCCACAAGAAATCTGCGTGAATCCCTAAATCAGCATGCATCTGCGTGAGTAGCTGGGTTTCCCGCGATAAGCGCCTACGGAGCCGTGAAGATCGAGCCAAACGGGTCCACTACCAGCTTCTTTGTGCCGGGCGGAACGGGGAGTGAAAACTGGGTTTCACTTCCGTCAGCAAAGACGCGGGCGACAAATCGCAAATCTCCTTTAACCGTTTCGGCATAGATAGGAACCGCAGTTACGAGTTCCTCGGGAGCGTCTTTTTGCAGAATTTTTGCGGAAGCACGCAAGGCGGCGCCCCGGTGGTCAAAGCGCACAGCAGACAGCTGATAACGCGGCATGGCAGTTCCGTTCACCCAGCCATCAAAAAACCAGTCCAGCCGTGGCTTGCCTTCGTAGTACAGCGGCTTGGGCAATACGTGCTCGAAGGCACGCTGCATGTCGCCCGTGCTCATTTGCTTGCCAGCGTAATCGCGCTGCAAGTCTCGCAGCACAGAAAAAAACAGGTCATCGGAATGGTCACCGGAGGGACGTGAGCCATCGCGGAGGAATTCGCGAAGCATATGCATAAGCCAGGTGCCGCGTCCATATGCGATCAGATCCCAGCCCTGCGGAAAGGCCGACGAATTCAACCGATGTCCTAGCGTAACCGGGCCTGCTTCCCGATTTGGCCTCCCGTCCAGACCTTTTTCGGCGAGGCGCGTGCGGTAGTACTCGAGCACAGTGCGGAAATCCTTGGGATAGTCGCGCTCGAAGGTCAACATCGCGGAGTAGTTCGCTAGTGCTTCCGAAATCCACTTGTCGCGGTAAGTAGCCCAGTAGACGGAATCGCCCCACCACTGGTGAGCGGTTTCATGGGGCACCATCAGACGATCAAAGAGTACTCGATCGAACTCCGAATTGGCGGCCGCGCCACGCTGCTGCTGAGGAACGAAGACGAAACTCGAAAGAAACACCAGTCCCGGCCATCCCTGGCTCACGTCGCCAGGCATCTGCGTGAGTGACAATGTCCCGAATGGGAATGGTCCGAGGCGTGGGCTGAGATATTCGATTGTGGAAGCCGCCTCGCTGGCGGCGATCTCGCCTGCAGGTTTCGGTTTGGGCATGGGTACCTCGATTGCCTGCCGTCGGCGATCGGGTCGTAGGGGGCCAATTATGGGCTCGACGATGGTCTGAGTGGCCGTGGGAAAACTTCGTTCGACGCCGGGTCCCGCAAAGCAATCCACTCTTACAGTGCCCGCCAGGATCTCGGACTTTTGATAATGCCCCAGATTAAAACCGGCAACCGGAATGGGCCGCTCTGAAATCCAACGGGAAATCTGCACACCCTCTGCTGCGTCCTGCGACATCCGCTTACCTGTGGCCACAAGCGTCCAATCCGCAGGATGCCGGAACTCCAAATCGAACATTGCCATATTGAGGCCCAGATTGGGATACCAGTTTCCACGCGATCCCACATATACAAGTCCGTTGCCTGCGTCGGCGAGTACCGAACCCGAATAGACAAAGCGCAGCTTCAGCCTCTCTCCGTTCTGCAAAGCCCGTGGAAAAATCACGGCGACGTAATCGTTGCCCTCACGGGCGATATGAGAACCTTCGATGGCCTCATTCTGCAGAAACTCGAGCGAATTAGCGCCTTCCGTTATGGAAGAAACTTTCAGCGCGCGCGATAACTCGAACAAAACCGCCCGCGTGTTCGATCGCAGCACTTCCAGGTCGAGCTCCGCGTCCCCATCGAGCGATTCCGGCGGATGGACGCTGGCTTTAATGCGGAAAAACTTAGGCAGGAGCGGCAGGCCGGCAGTGGCAGATGGTTCCTCTCCGCGATGTGAGCGCGAGGCGAACGAGGTCCAGACGTTGTAAAAGGGGGCTCCTCCAGGCGCATATGCGATTTGCCCAACGGCTATCTGCTCCGACGCACTTTCGTCGTAAAAGATATCGAATGTGCTGCGGCTCGCGCCAACCACGCGCGCGTGCAGGAAACGCTCGGCACCCGCGGAATTTGATGATGTGTTCAGGTACGCCATCAGGAGGCGCAAGGCATCGCTTTTCGCCAGTTCCTTCGCTGCCGCGTTCGCTTTGCTGACGATATCCGGGTTTTCGCCTTTGCGTAAGTAGGGATCCAGGTCATCGAGGAAATGATCGTCGAAGAAGCGGAAGTACGCAGAAGTGAATTTCTCTTCCAGCACAGCCGCATTCAGGAACAGCGCCAGCGAGGCACGTTCGCGTGCATCGGGAGGAATTAGCAGCACTTCGCCATCGCCGACGAAAAATACGGCGGTCACATGTCCCGCCACTTGCTCTCCTACAATCAGCCAGCCATCATTCAGCGCGAAATGGAGGTCCTCGCGATCGAACGTGGCGTCCCGCACCCGATAGACCTTCGTGACGTCGAGCCCAGATTCGCGGAGGCTCCGGTAGAGAGCGGCGCTTGGTCCCAACACCGGCCCTTGGGCGAATGCTCGTCCACCCATCGCTGATGCGAGCACAAATGCGATGAAGCACAATACCCGCGCTGTCGTCTCGCAACTTGCCTTATTGCCTGTTACCAAGGTTAGTTCTCTAGATAGGTGTGCATCGCTTGAGGCGAAATCCTGTTGCTAGAATCTGCCCGTGCGGGTCGTATTTACCATCGCGTTGCTCGCTCTCACCACTGTCGCTGGGGCCGATACCATTCACCTGAAGAATGGACGCACCATCCTGGCCGATGTCGTCAGACAAGAGAAAGAGCGGGTGGAGTATGACATCGGCGACGATACTTACGCTATCCCTATCTCCTTTGTTGATCACGTAGACGCCGGAGTCGGTACTCCGTCCTCGTCTGGGGAGAGCGTAAATATTGCAGCTCCAAAGGTTGAGACCGGCAACTCCAGCCGCAATCTGGATGGAAAGATCACTCCCGAACGCCTGGCACAGATCGAGCGGCAGGGAAGCAAGCAAGAATTGGCAGACGCGCTGATTGTGCTCGGCATCCAGGACCAGCAGCAAGGTAAGCACGACGATGCGCGTGCTCACCTTCAGCGCGCCGTAAGCGTGGCTCCGGAAAACGGCGAAGCGGCCGCGATCTACGCGTGGGTGCTTCTCAAGCAAGATCAGGCAACCATCGCCGAAAACTACGCCGAAGATGCTGTGCGCAAGAACCCAGACTCCGGCTTCGCGCATAAGATCCTGGGTCTCATCTATTACAAGCTCGACAAGCTGCAGGATTCAGTTGAAGAGTTGAACAAAGCCAAGCAACTGGAGCCCAACGATAAGGAAGTTGAGTATTACCTCAAGACGATTACGCGCCAGGCTAAAGCCGAAGCCGATTTCCGCAGCGATGCAAGCGCACATTTCAACATGCGCTACGAGGGCGATAAAGCCACGCCCAAATTGCGGGAAGAGATCCTTCTAGTCCTGGAGCGGCATTTCGACGATCTGGTTTCCAATATGGGACTGCTGCCACGCGATCCTATTATCGTTGTGTTGTACACCAATCAGACCTATTTTGACGTCACGCTCGCTCCCGCCTGGACGGCTGCCCTCAACGACGGCAAGCTGCGAATTCCTGTCGAGGGCATCACGGGTGTAACGCCTGAGATGTCGCGCGTATTGAAGCACGAGCTTGCTCACTCGTTTATCCGGCAGGCGACTGGCGGAAAGTGTCCGGTATGGCTCAACGAAGGCTTCGCCCAACTTGTAGAGCCGCAATCGGCGGCGCGGTATCGTTCGCAATTGGCGCGCCTCTTCGCAGATGGAAAGCAAGCACCTTTGCAATCTCTCGAAGGCAGCTTTATCGGTTATGACTCCAGCCATGCTGCTGTGGCTTATGTTGAATCGCTGGCATATGTCGAGTACATCCGCGACACATATGGCATGAATCGTATCAGCGATATGATGCGCTACTTGAGCGAAGGCCAGAGTTCGGAGGAGGCGCTAAAGTCCGCTACGCACAATGATTACTCGCAGCTCGAAGATGAATTTGCGAGACATCTCCGCTAGATCCCAAGCACAGCCTCAACGCCAAATGCCTGAATCCGCCTGAGATTCGGTATTGCCATTCAGGTCAGAGCTTGTGGTATGTTCATCCACACCCCCGCCTCGTCTATATCCTATGAAACTGTTCTTCGAACGTGAGGCGCCCAAGGCCAATCTGCGCACGCCGCGACCATCAGTGCTGCCGGCGAAGAGCAATTTGGCCGGCTCGGCGTTGTATCGTGCCTCCCGGGTTGGTGGCGATTACTTCGATTTTGTTCCCATCAGCTCCACGCGCACGCTTTTTCTGCTCTCCGATGTTGCCGGCAAACGCGAAGAAGCTATGCACATAGCGGCGATTCTGCAGGACGCTCTGCATGAACGAGCACCGGCGCTGCTGGGAGACGAGGATGGAAATGTTTCCGATGCAGTAACTTCACTAGCTCTCGAGTTGAACCGGACTGTGATCCAGGCGGCGGGCGGCGTTCGTCCCGCGCCTACGTTCATTGGCTGTCTCGACGAGCAGTTTGGGTTGATCCACTACATTAGTGCGGGCCATCCGCCGGCATTCATCCGCAGCGATGGGGAGATAACCCAGCTTGATCCAACCGGTCTGCCGTTCGGACTGTTTTCTCACGCCACGCACGACGCGGCAGTTTCCGTCGCTCACCCGGGCTCGTCAATCATTCTGGTGTCGAAGGGCTTGGTGGAATCCTCGTCAGGGCGGCAGGAATTTGGAGCACATCGCGTACGCCAGGTTCTGGAAGGAAAGCGATTCCACTCGCCTCAGCACATCTGCCACGAATTGCTGGACACCGCGGTCAAATTCTCGCAGCAGCCTTCATCATTTGGTCCCCAGTTTTCCATCGCGGGATTTCGAAGCACGCAGCAGACAAATGATATGACGGTCGTCTGCCTGATGAGGACGGCTGAGGCAGTAGCCGCAAGCGCGTAAGATCCGAAACGGCTCAATCACCGCGCGTCTGACGGATAATTTGCTCCATTTGATCGAGGTAGCGCTCGAGTGCGCGCCGTCCGGCGGAGGTGATGCGGTACTCGGTCCGTGGGACCCGTCCACTGAAGCTCTTGGTGCATACAACGTAGTTTGCTTCTTCGAGCTTGCGCGCGTGTACGCTCAAATTTCCGTCCGTGGCTTCGAGCAGTCGCTTCAGCTCTGAAAACGTGAGCGCGTCACGGGCTGCGAGAGCGCTGATGATACCCAAACGCATGCGCTCGTGAATAACAGGATCGAGCTCCGAGGCGGAAGCCTCTTTTCGAACCGGCAATGAGCGTGCGGGATTGCGCGGATTTTCTTGTCCCAGGGACTTCGTCTTTAACTTCGCTTGACTCAAAACTGCTTATCCTCCGTGTCTGCGGGCAATTAAGAGCCCGAAAAGAATATGTAATCCGCCGAATCCGGCCGCCATCATCCCATTTGCCCAACTCGCCGGCACCCCGAGGGCGATCGTTCCGAAGATCGCAAAACAAATTCCCATTACCGGAACTACACGGACGGAGAAAGCTCCCCCGGTAATCACCGCCACCCCATAGAGCATCAGCCACATTCCGGGCAGAATCTGATAAAGATGCCGGTCCATCAGAATGACGGTCAGCATGGCTCCGGCCGCCAAGGGAGGCGCCAGGCTCAAAGCGCATTTGCGCGCCGGAATCGATGTCGCCAGCTTCTCCAGGCTGCCTGTCTTTCTAACCATTGCGATCAGGGAAATCACTCCCGCAAGCAACGCCTCTCCCAGCCACAAAAGCACCCATGTAACCTGCGAGCTAATACTGCGAGCAACAACCGCGACCGCAAGAGCTGTCGCCCCTAGGAACACCATTCCCCAGCCGGGTACCGCGGTAAACGAGGTAACGCTCTCCATGGTTTGCCGGATAAATTGAAGCTGGTCGAGTACTTCGTGCGATCGCGGTTCCAGGGAAACGTTCGGCGCAGGTTTATAGCTCGTAATAATCCTAGGGCTACGCGGATTCCGGCAGTGCTGCATGCAACGAGCATGATTGATGAAAATGAGGCTGTCAAGTACTTTGCGATTAAAAGGCTAAGTGCGCCGGCAGATCTATGCCCATGCAGGCAAGAGACAACGTGCGCAATTGTGCGCCAGACTCGCAGCCCAAACTCGCAGTTTAGTATCGTGGCAGGATCTAGATCGATTCCGGCCCTGCATGAGCGAAAAGAAGAAGGCGCGAGCCCATAAGGTTAAGTCACGAGGAGTGTGGATTGCTCCTGACCTGGAGCGCAAGATCAAAGGCGAAGGCGGGCGGCGTGGACTGACTGAACCGCCCTACAGCTACTATCTTCATCTGGCGGATCTGGTGCTGAAATCGCCAGACAGTTCCGAACCGTCTTCAGGGTCGCCGACCAGCAAGCAGACAGAGCAGCGAGCTTCTGAACCATTGTTCGAACCGCCGTCGCTGGCTTCAGAGGATCTAATACCGGCGCCCCTTCCGCCGCTTGCTCCGTCCTTACTTCTGCCCAAACTCAACTTACCTGGGCCACCGAAGCAGGCGCGCCGTTCAAGTCCCCCGAAACTTGCTCGTTCCAAGCCTCCAAAGCAACAGCAGAGAGCGAAGCTCTCACTACCCAAGCCACCGAAACGAAAATAGCTCGTCTCGATACAGGCATTTCACTCTTCCACTTCGACCATCTCACCGCGCTCTGCCTTTGCAGCGGCAATGATCTTATCTTGAAGCGCTGCGGGGACAATGTCGTAATGAGCCATCTCCATGGAAAAGCTGCCGCGCCCTTGAGTCATCGACGTGAGATCGACGCCGTAGGTCAGCATCTCTGCCATTGGCACTTCGGCTCTGACCACAGTTGTGCCGCCTTTATTGTCCATGCCCTGAATGCGGCCTCGGCGCGAATTTAAATCGCCCATGATGCTGCCGGCAAACTCGTCGGGAATTGAAATCTCCACCTGCATGATCGGCTCGAGCAGCGTTGGCTTGGCCTGCTCCATACCGTGGCGGAAAGCGAGACGTCCTGCCATCTTGAACGAGAGTTCGTTAGAATCGACATCATGATAGGAGCCGTCGTAGAGAATCACTTTAAAATCGACAACGGGATATCCAGCCAGAAATCCGCGTTCGGCGGTTTCGATAATTCCCTTTTCCACTGCAGGAATAAAGTTCTTCGGAATGGCGCCGCCAAAGATGTCATTTACGAACGCGAAGCCGGCTCCGCGCGGTAGAGGTTCCATTTTGATCTTGCAATCGCCGAACTGCCCGTGGCCGCCGCTCTGCTTTTTATGGCGTCCGTGAGCATCGGCACGTCCGCGAATTGTTTCCCGATATGGCACTTTGGGGGCTTTCAGCACTACTTCGGTGTGATAGCGCTTCTTGAGCTTGGAGACGATCACCTCGATATGCTGCTGGCCCGTTCCCGCGATGAGAAATTCTTTGGTTTGCGCATCGCGGAAGAAGCGCACCATCTGATCTTCTTCCATCAGTTTGTGCAGACCGTTGGAGAGCTTGTCCTCATCTGCGCGTGTCTTAGGTTCGATGGCAAAGGTAATTGCCGGCTCGGGAAAACTAATACTCTGGAAGTGCAGCGGCCGGGACTTGTCTCCCAAACTGTCGCCAGTGAGGGTGCCTTTGAGCTTAGCCACCGCCCCGATATCACCAGCGTGCAACTCGGCCACAGCAGTCGCAGTTTTCCCTTGCATGATCGACAGATGAGAAAACTTTTCCGCGGCATTGCGCGTGAAGTTCTGCACCGTGGCGTCATTTTTCACGACCCCAGAAAAGACTTTGAAAAAGGAAATGTGTCCGGCAAACGGATCGGAGATCGTCTTGAAGACATAGAGCGCTAGCGGGCCGGAATCGCTAACCTTTAGTGCCTCCACTCCCGAAGAGCTTCCATTGCCGCTTGCGCCATTGCCGGATGCGCCTGCCGCATGAGCTGCCGACGCTAACTTGACGGGGGGCCGTTCGGCGGCTGTCGGACCATAGGTTATAAGAAAGTCGAGAATGTGATCGGTACCGATGTTGCCGAGTCCCGAGGCAAATAGCACGGGAAATATACGGTCTTCGCGAATTGCCTCGTGAAGCGCCGTAATCAGGTGGTCTTCAGGAATCGTTCCTTTTTCGAAGAACTCCTCCATCAGCTCGTCTTTGCCCTCGGCCACTAGCTCAACCAATGCCTCGTGAGCTTCCTTGGCTTCGTCGGCGAGCTCCGCCGGAATTGGGCCTTCCTTGCCTTTCCCATTTCCGCCCATCGAGTAGGTGTAGGACTTCATCGTGACCAGATCGACCACTCCCGTGAGATTCCGTTCAGTGCCAATGGGCAGAAATACCGGGACAACTTGCCGTCCGAAGGCGTTCCGCAGCGATTCCAGTGCGCGTCCTTTGTCTGCGCGATCGCGATCCATGCGATTAACCACGATAATCCGCGGCATCTCCATCTCCGCGGCGTAGTCCCAGACGCGAGCGGTCATCGCTTCAACCCCGCTCACGCCATCCACCACCACCAGCGCCGCCTCTGCAGGAACCAGTGCGGCTTTGGCCTCTTGCAAGAACATGTTGAAACCGGGCGTGTCAATCAGATTGATCTTGCACTTCTCCCACTCGCAGTAAGCGGGAGTTGCGCTGATCGACATCTGCCGGGCAATCTCTTCTTCGTCCCACGAGGTAATCGCGGAGCCGTCATCGACGCGTCCCAAACGCGGGCTTGCGCCTGCCGTGTATAGCAGAGCCGAAATGAGAGAGGTCTTTCCCGAGTGTGAATGGCCAACCACAGCCACGTTGCGCAGGTTTGCGCTTTCGTAAATCTTCACGAGGAACTCCTTTCAATGCGGAGTTGAATTGTGAGCGGAATTGAAATTCTGGGCGGGACAGAGGAGAGAGGATTTGCCTGAAGGCATCGCGTCCGTGCGGGCGGACGCGAAACTACTCTGCCGATGCGTTCTCTCGTTGACCGTCTAAGATCGCCTGTGCTCCACACCCATCGCAAGAGAGCAACCAGACGCGATCTGGCGAGGTGAACCATATGGACCCAAATGTTGCTGCTTGAGGGATGCAGCAGACGGGCTCACGCCCCTGGGGCAGAAACGGAAATCGTACCACGCCGGACGAAGTAGCCTCAAATGTCAAGGCTTGCCCCATTCTCGCCTCAGGAAAGAAGAGCACCGCAGCGAAGCGGTGCTTTCTCCAGGCAAAACCGCGAACGTCAGTGGATGAGGACTACCTGGTGCCGTTGGAACTGCATGGCGATTCCGGTTGCACTGCCAGGAGCAGACCTCTCTACTCGCACCACCGCGCCGTGGCACGTGACCTTCATGCGGCGTTCCACGATGGGAAAAACAAAGTCAATTGTGATGGGTGAGTTGATTTCGGGTGCGAAATTGGAATAAAAGAACGCGCCGGAAAAGCTTATGTCACGCACTAGCGCGGTGTGTTGTTGACCGCCATGATCGGGACAGATGACTTCGGCGGGGATTGCCATTTGAACGCGCAAAGAAGAGCGACGCTGGTCCAGCGTGCTGCGCATTATGTCTTTTGCCATTTGGCCCTGCAGCATTCAGCCTCCATTGTGGGCGCATCGGCAAAGGTGCAGGCTGCGTGCCAAAGGGTAAGTAGCTGATTTTTCGAATCGGCCGCGGTAAGAGCTTCAAGTGTTACCTTGAAAAATTTTCACTATGGCGCAGCCTTACGCGTCGATTTTGGCTGCAAAAATGTGCAC
>DATLKS010000337.1:0-3118 GCA_035538255.1 Terriglobales bacterium | reverse complement strand
CGCACCACGCTTCGGGTCAGGCCCAGCAGTTTCTGGTAGCTGGCGCGCATGCGCTCGCGCCCGGCCTCGGTTTTTGACTTGGCGGCGCGGCTGATCTCCAGCAAGCGATACTTCACGGCGCGCGCGTGCTCGATGACATCCACCGCTCCCGGTTTGCACTCCTGGGCGATCTTGCTCAAGCTGCGGGTAAGCACGCGCATGGAGTCTCCCAGTAACGAGCTGTCGGTTGGATAATGCACGTTGCTCTCAATCACCGATCCAGCTACATAATGCGTATGGTGTCGAGACTGTAACGATCTACTACCGATGGCATCCCCTCTTCGGATTGAATCTCCCTGTTCGTATGCGGCGCGAAGACCGCGCCGGTCAACGTATCTATTGCGAGTCAGACGGCAAAATATATCCCATTCCGAGTTGGATGTTGAGTCCTGAGTGTTCACAACTCTTGCTCGGCCCTCCGCTGATTTCTGTAGAAGCACTCGGTGAACTTCACGATCTGCTCACGAATTTGCCCATTCATGCCGATTGCGATAAAGCTTCTCTGAATGCATCGCCCAAGGAGGGCGTAGATGAAACGATCGGCAAAATCACTCCACCCGCAAATGAATCTCCCACTTCGCAACGTACCTGCAACAGCAACTCACGACGAGCAGCAAAACGAATTAACCATCGCTCTGATGGAACTACTCCTCAGCGCAGCGCAAGAAGAAAACGGGTACGAGGAAAACGAGCAAGCAGGAAACGGAGGAGAGGATGAATCCAAAACTCACGCCTGAACGACTTCATCGAAAAGCCATCGTTTACATTCGCCAGTCCAGACCCAGTCAATTAATTCACAACCAGGAAAGCACACGCCTGCAACGTAGCCTCGCGGATCGAGCACGCACGTTGGGGTTCCAGCAAATCCTGGTCATCGATGATGATCTGGGACGCACGGGTTCGGGGTTGGTCGATCGTCCGGGATTCCAACGATTGGTAGCGGAAGTATGCAGTGGCGAAGTAAGTTCCGTATTCTGTGTTGAGGCATCGCGATTAGCGCGCAATGGTCGCGACTGGCATCACCTGATTGAGTTATGTGGAATGGTGGGTGCTGTCGTGGTAGATCTGGATGGTATTTACGATCCTACTCTAACCAATGATCGGTTGCTCCTGGGCATGAAAGGCACAATCAGCGAATTCGAGTTAAGTCTCTTTCGCCAACGGTCGATGGAAGCTATTCGTCAGAAAGCCGCGCGTGGCGAACTGCAGATTCAGATCGGCGTCGGTTTTTGTTGGGCACCGAGCGGAAAACTGGAAAAGGATCCTGACCAGCGCGTGCAGCAGGCCATTGAGCTGGTTTTTCGTAAATTCAGTGAATTGGGCAGCGTGCGCCAAGTTCTACTATGGTATCGGCAGGAGAATATTTGTCTCCCAGCATTTCCGCATGAGACTGGCGAACGCAAGATGGTTTGGAAATTGCCCTCCTACGCCACACTCCACTCGATACTCACCAAACCAATCTACGCCGGTGCCTACGCGTACGGCAAAACCGAGACCCGGACCAAAATGGTAGACGGCCGCGCACGTAAATCGGCAGGGCACCGCAAGCCACAAAGCGAATGGAGGGTCTTGATCAAAGAGCATCATCCCGGATACCTTTCCTGGGAAGAGTATGAACGGAATCAGGCGATGATTGCTGCCAATGCCCATATACACTCGGGTGGAGAGCCAAAGGCCGGCCGTGGCGGCACAGCCTTGCTTTCCGGTCTTCTGCGTTGCCAACGTTGCGGAAGAATGCTCCAAGTCTTTTATCCGCGCACGATGATTCGCTACGTCTGCAATACTGCTCGCAGCCGATATGGTGGGGAGACGTGCATTTCCTTTGGCGGCTTGCGAGTTGATGCGGCCGTGTCAAAAGAGGTGCTGGAGGCAGTCAGCGGAAATGCGATTCAGGCCGCTTTGGAGGCTGTAGAGCAAATGCAGCAGAAGCGACGCGATCTGCGCACAGCCATCGAGTTGGAGCTCGAGCAAGCTCGCTACGAAGCACGTTTGGCAGCTCGGCGATACGAATCCGTCGATCCAGAGCAGCGGCTGGTTGCTGCAGAACTGGAAGCTCGCTGGAATGCTGCTTTGCAGAAAGTGAAAGGGCTTGAAAGCAAATTGGATGAGTTCGACCACGAAAGCCAATCAGTATCGGCGCCGAATAAACAGACGCTGCTGAGTTTGGCGCAAGATCTGCCGGCAATTTGGAACTCGCCTTCGACCGAGATGCGGCTGAAGCAACGGATCGTGCGGATCCTGATCCGCGAGATCATCGCCGATGTAGACGAGAAAAGCAGAGAGGTTGTTTTGGTGATTCATTGGGCGGGCGGTCGCCATTCGGAACTCCGCGTGAAAAAGTTTGAGGCAGGTAGGAGCCGGCGGTGCACGGACCCGGAAGCGATCGAGGTGCTTCGGCAGATGGCTGGGAAATTTAGTGACCGGCAGATCGCCGCGACGATGAATCGGCTCAGGCTGCGAACGGGAGTGGGCAACTCGTGGAACGAGATGCGAGTGCGCTCAGCACGCAGCTATTACCAACTGCCAGTTTTCCATCAGGATGATCAGGCCAAGGCCAAGGAAGTAACTGTCAAGATAGCCGCGCAGCGACTTAACGTTAGCGAATGGATTGTGCGGCGCATGATCGAAGAAAAGATACTCCCGGCTCGTCAGGTGATAGTTTGTGCGCCTTGGCAAATTCCAGTGGAAGCATTGGACTCGGAAGTAATCCGTCAACAGGCTACGAAAATCAAGCATCGAGTGCGAGTTCCGCAAAATCACCTGGATGATGAGCAACAGGCCCTATTTTCAGAGACATAGCGAGGTATAGCACAATGTCGCTACATCGACAGTGGTGTCCACCCGAAAGCGTTTTCCCTGCGCGACGCCCTGTTCGCGGGCGATGCCGACGACCCGCCGCAACACCTGCTCGGTAACGTCGGGACCAAGCAAGGCAAAGGTACGGCTGAAGACCGAATGGTCAGGGGTGGGATCGGCGTCGTAGTGGGTGAAGCGGCGATAGAGGAGATTGCTGCGCACTTCGCGTTCGAGGTCGCGAAAACTCCAACCTTTCATGTGCTTGAGGACGCAGCAGCGCAGG
>DATLKS010000336.1:0-2681 GCA_035538255.1 Terriglobales bacterium | reverse complement strand
CGAGGAACTTGGCGCTTTGGCGAAGCTCTGTCTGCAGCACGACCGCAAGACTTCGATTGCGGCTGAGTTCGCGAAGATGCAGCCTGGCGAGAATCCGCAGCTTGGCGGTAGCCCCCTTCGACTCCTTGAGTTCCTTCTGTGCCTGACGATAGAACGCCTGAAAGGCGTTGTCGAGCGCGGTCATCAGGATTTGTTCTTTGGACTTGAAGTAGAGGTACACGGTACCGTCGGCTACATTCGCGCGCTCGGCGATGTCCGACACCCGGCTGTTGTGGAAGCCTTTCTCGGCGATCACATCGATCGCCGCTTCGATAATCCGCTGGTATTTGTCTCCGCTGCGGCTTCCGTTTGGCGCAGTGCGCGAGGCAACTCGTCCCGGTTCTTCCGGCCCTGCCGTCGTTTTCGCCTTGCTCGCGTGCCTGCTTTGCGCCATGTTTATGTGGGAACTTTGCACTCTACTGGGTTTTTGGCAGGCGGCGCAAGACACCAAGGATTGACCGTCCAGGTCCCAGCCAGATACTCTTTCTTGCCGAAAACCAGGAGCAACCTTAATGCACAAACGGCTTTTAGGCTCATTCTTACTTTCAGCCCTTTTTTTCTCAAGTGCCTCTCTCCCTTCCTTTGCAGCCGATCAACCGCCCGAACCGAAAGTTAAGGTTGGCGATACGGCTCCGGATTTCACGCTTCGGGACCAAACTGGGAAGGAGGTAAAACTCTCCGATTTCCACGGCAAGAAAAACGTTGTGCTCGCTTTCTATGTTTTCGCGTTCACCGGTGGTTGAGAGAAGGAAATGAAAGCTTTCCAGGATCAGTTGAAGAACCTGGAAGGCAGTGACACCCAGGTCCTGGGTGTGAGTATGGATAGCCCGTTCGCCAACAAGGCTTGGGCACAACAGATTGGCGTCACCTTTCCATTGCTGAGTGATCTCGGCGGCGATACCAGCCGCGAATATGGCGTTTACAACCCAGCTTACAAAGCAGCCCGCCGTGTGACATATCTCATCGACAAAGACGGCAAGGTGGTTGAAATGCAAAAGGATAAGGACGCCATCGATCCGACTGCAGTGGTCACGAGTTGCCAACGCCGGAAGATGAAAAGCTAGGCGCAATCTCTCCTGGATGCGCCAAATGGCGTGTTACAACTAGCCAAGAGGCCAACCATGGAAACTGAAACCATTGTTGAAGTCTTGGGTGGGCGAAAGGTACTCGGCCGCAGCGTTCGAAATGCTCAAGAGCTTGCTGAGCTGGTCCGCAAAGGCCTGCCCCGCGGGTTCCATTGCAGTTCTAGCCCAGAGACTCGATTTAGCCAATAACGTTCTTTCCCGGAAGCTCGGCATTCCGCAGCGTACGCTAACGCGACGCACTAGCCAGCACTCTCGACTGATGCCAATGTCCTGGAAACCCTCGGCGATGAAGGAAAGGCTGTCGAATGGCTGCGCACGCCGAACCGGGGAGCGTCCTCTAGATCAGCTCGATACCGATATGGGAACCCGGACTGTTGAGGATGTCCTCGGACGGATTGCCTACGGCGTCTATAGCTGATGAGCTTCTGGCGAATCTGCCGTGCGCTTCATACCTCTGAAACCGCGACTGGCGAGGGCGCTCGCCTTTTCGGCGGTCGCTGGAACAGCCGGGGCATTCGCGTGGTATACGCTTTGACATCCCTGGCGCTGGCTGCCGTCGAGACGTTCGTACATTTGGAGCCAAATCTTCAGCCCGCCGACCTCGTCTACGTCGAAGGCGAAATTCCGAAAGATTTACCTGTAGAGCGATTGGATTTTCGCGCGCTGCCGCCCGATTGGTTTCATACCCGAGACGAGTCTCTGCGGCGCTTTGGAGACGAATGGATCCGTTCGGCCCGAACAGTAACCTTGCTAGTGCCATCCGCTGCCATTCGAGGCAATTGGAACATTCTTTTGAACCCAGGTCATGAGAGCTTCGCGGGCGTGCGATTCCAACCTCCGCAGCCATTTGAATTCGATATTCGGATGTTCCGATAGTCTTTTCAGCGCTGGTTGCCATGCTCATCTTGACACCAGCAGTCCGGCAGTCCAGCATGTTCGGGCGATTCAGCTTCTCTCTGGAGCCGCCCTCATGCTAGACCGTCGCCGTTTTCTACTTTCCTCCATTGCCATTGCCGCAGCTGCTGGTCTTCCATTCACGAGCAAGGAACTCCAGGCGGCCGCCAGCGACGATGTTCCACTGCCTCCAAAAGAGCTGTATGACCGCGATCAAGAAGTCTATTGGAGCGAATTGCGCAACCAGTTCCTCATTCCGGCCGATGAGGTCTACCTGAACAACGGCACGGTTGGATCGTCGCCGCGCCCGGTGCTGCGCGCGATCTTCGAGTCGTTTCAGAACACAGAGCAGATGGCCCAGGCCGATCCCGAGGACTATCCCATTTGGGGATACGCGTCGTGGAACGAATATCGCGACCCGCTCGCCGCGTTCGTCGGCGCAACTCGTGACGAAATCGCCATTGTGCGCAACGCGACTGAGGCTAACAACTACATCGCCAATGGACTGGAGATGAAAGCCGGCGACGAAGTCCTGATGAGCGATCAGGAGCATCCCGGAGGTGAGCAGCCCTGGTTGCTGCGCGAGAAACGATATGGAATTGTCGTGAAGAAATACCAAATTCCCTTGCCGCCGAAGTCGCCCGCGGACATCCTCAATCGCAT
>DATLKS010000335.1:0-2225 GCA_035538255.1 Terriglobales bacterium | reverse complement strand
TTGAAACAAGAACTCCAAACCGCTTCATATTTTTTTGACCTCGTTCGAGTTCAATTGATCGTCGCCTGCATGATGAACGTTACGAAGTACTGATTTTGCGAAGTAGGGATTTGGCTTCGCACGTACGAGCGGCTTACGCCTTCATGGCTTGCTCTCCTTCATGTCGAAGCTCTCCGCCAAAGATCGGACTGAACAGCACGTCATGGAACTCGCCCAGCAGTAGATCGTTCAAGCGCAGCAGAGTTGCGATCTGAGCCCAGTGGCGGATCTCATGCATGAGGATGTGTACGACAACTTTCTTGAGAGTCGCTCTGAGAATAGGTTCATCAACGGGAACTGCTGGAATTCATCCCACTTCTCAGCCGGCAACGTCGCGATGAATTCACAAAGGCCCTTTCGACTCAATTGGCCGAATTGAAACAATGCGTCAACCTTGTCAGTTGGTATGGAAGCAGTATCCGTTATCGGTCTTCCCGACAGCCTGTCGATGTAGCGCTTTTCCGCAGAGAAGATGTGTCTCACAACTTCGCCGACAGTTTGCAGACGGCCGTCGCCATGCGGCCCGGTGCTGATATTAAGGACCTTGTCTCCATGATGCCGGAGCCAGTCATACCACTTCACTCGTTCCCATTCGGTGTAGTCGATGAGGTTGTTCACACTGAGGTCCACCGGCATTTGAAAACTCCAGGTTAAATTTGCGAGGCAATCTTACTGCAGATTGCTGATTATCCTCACCATCCGATGCGATAATCGTTCCGATAAGGAAGCCTCTGGTATGAGCGATCCGTTTGATCCGGGTAGCGTGGTGGTTGTCACGCTGAACATGCCGCGTGAGAAGTTCTGGGGCACTTTGCTCGCCTTAACACCGGCGGGAGCCAGTCTGCGCGGAATCGACTTGAATTCGCTGGATGATTTCGCTCGCCAAGTACGCGATGGCGACGAAGTACATGCCAACATCGTCTTCTTTCCAATGCACCGCATTGAGCGCATCGAGAGTGACGACCGCAACGGCGAGATTCCGTCACTGCAAGAGCGCTTTGAGAACAAGGCTGGAAAACCGTTCGCCTCGCTGCAGCCCGTCGACTAGCGGTGGAGTAGTGCCGCATTCTCTTCGATCACGGCCGACTGCGCGCTGCCGACTTCTTCGTGTGAGATATGCGCTTCTTCCCAAAGCGAGCGATCCTGCAGCAGGCGCGAAACCAGAGCAGTGTGCATGGCGTGTCCGGCGCGATTGGCGACAACCTTTCCCAGAATGCGATGGCCAAGCAGCGCGAGATCTCCAATTAAGTCCAGAATCTTGTGCCGCACGAACTCATCATCAAAGCGGAGTGGACCATTCTTCACTCCGGAATCGGTAAGCACGATGGCATTCTCTTCTGAAGCGCCGCGAATCAGGCCCATGTTGCGCAAAGCACGTTCATCGCGGAGAAATCCGAAAGTTCTGGCCGGCGCGATTTGCCGTTCGTAAGTATCGCCCGCCAGGTCCAGATCGAACGTTTGCAGCCCGATTGGCCGGGGAAAATCGATGGTGTAAGAGATTGAATACCGGTCAGCAGGATAAATGCCGAGGAATTTTGCTCCATCGTGTAACTCTACAGCTTTGATGATTCGCCAATATGTGCGCCGACGTCGCTGCTGCTTGATGCCAACACGATGGATCGCATCCAGAAACGGCTTGGCGCTGCCATCCAGGATGGGTAACTCAAGCTGATCGAGCTCGATTGTGGCATTGTCGATACCCGCGCCCATCAGGGCGGAGAGAACATGCTCCGTAGTTGAAATCAGAACGCCGCGCCGCATCAGGCTGGTCGCGTAACTGACTCTGGCCACGTTCCGTCCTACTGCTTGGATGTCGAAGCCTTCGAGGTCTGACCTTCTGAAGATCACGCCTGTGCCTGCGACGGCAGGCACGATGCGCATGTTAACGGCAGCGCCACTATGTAGGCCTATACCGCTGAAGCTGATAGGCTCCCGGATTGTTTGCTCTTGAACCAAGTGCGCGCTTCTAAGGTATTGCGAAAAAACAGAATACCTCGCGTATCGAAAACGAGACTGTGGCAAATAGGAGACAGATAAGGGCAAAATTAACGCACGATGACATACCGGGAATGCGGCACTTTTGCACGTGTACTCCTTTATGCTCTGTGCAACCGTGGGTGGACGATCGGCAATCCGCCTTATTTCCGCTTTGAGTTCTTCGCCTGGATCGCCGTGGGGGGTACGAA
>DATLKS010000334.1:0-1719 GCA_035538255.1 Terriglobales bacterium | reverse complement strand
AAACGTCATGAATCGTGCTCTGATTCTTATCGTGATCGCCCAATTCTTCGGCACTTCGCTATGGTTCAGTGCTAACGCCGCCGCAGATGATCTTGTGCGCGCCTGGGGGATGAGCGCAGCCGATCTCGGTCAGCTCACAGCCGCTGTGCAAGGAGGCTTCATCGCCGGCACGCTGTTGTTCGCTGTTTCCGGGGTCGCTGACCGCTTTCGTGCCAGTCGCATTTTCGCGGTATCGGCACTGGCGGGAGCGCTCGCAAACGCAGCTTTCGCCTGGTGGAGCAGTTTCGAACAAGCGCTCTGGCTGCGTTTTATCACCGGCTTCTCTCTGGCGGGAATCTACCCCATGGGCATGAAGCTGGTGGTGGGTTGGGCTCCGAACAAGGCCGGCCAGGCGCTGGGTTGGCTGGTAGGCATGCTGACGCTCGGTACCGCACTCCCGCATTTGGTCCGAGGAGCAAGCGGGGCATGCCCTTGGCAAGGTGTGGTCTCTATCTCCTCCGTGTTAGCCGCCGTGGCAGCCTTGATGGTCGTAGGGCTCGGTGACGGTCCCCACCTGCCGTTGCGACGCGGAAGAGGAATAGGAAACGTGTTCGCGGCTTTTCGGGTACCCGCTTTTCGCGCGGCCGCCTTCGGTTATTTTGGCCATATGTGGGAACTCTACGCTTTTTGGACCATTACTCCGCTTCTTGTCGGCTCGATTCTGGCAGAGCGTCAGGGCTGGCACGTCCAATGGGCCGTCTCGCTGATCTCCTTCGCGGTCATCGGCATCGGTGCACTAAGTTGTGTCGTCGGCGGCCACTTTTCGCAGCACTACGGTAGTGCGCGGGTTGCGGCAACAGCACTAGCCATCTCCGGCGCCGTCTGCTTGATCTTTCCTCTATTGTGGACGCTCTCTCCCATCCTGCTGCTGGGCGTCCTGCTGTTGTGGGGACTCGCCGTGATCGCCGATTCGCCCCAATTCTCCGCGTTGTCAGCGCTTGCCTGCCCTCCCGAACTCGTGGGCGGCGCCTTAGCGATCCAAACCAGCATCGGCTTCTTTCTGACCGTGCTATCCATTCAGCTCGTGACTGCCCAATGGCGCCATTTAGGCTTCCATGTCGCCTGGATCTTGCTGCCTGGGCCGATACTAGGCCTGTTCGGGATGGCTCAGTTAATTAGGCCCACGCTGCGCCGAGATGGGGTGACACCTGTCGAATTCGCCCGCCGCAACCTGTAATTCCTACATGTGATCTCTACCTGTGAAACCTGTATAAGAAGGGTAGAGAGTATGCTCGACACGATCTGAGTCCTTCTCTTTTGCATGCGCGGTAGGTTGACACTGTGGAGATGTGCTCGGCGCGCCTACATTCCTTCAAATCGCTTCCTGCTCCCAGAGACGGACTCGCTCCTTTTTTTGGTGGAAAGGGCTACGACAGCGTGCATCGTCCCGGAGACGGCTCTCTCGTGCCTCTGTCCCCCATTTTCCTGCGCGTGCCGATACTTGGACAAGAACCGTCGATTCGGCACGCCTCCGCGTCTTGTAAGTTCGGCTTTTGTCGCGATCTCCGCTCTTGACAATTTTCCGATCACGTAACATCATATGTTACATGAGACAAGACGGCCGACTTTCCTTCACGCTCCACGTGCTTCTGCACATGAGTGAGGCGAAGGAAGCGCTCACTTCCGAAGCACTCGGGCCAATGATGAAGACGAACCCCGTCGTCATTCGGCGGACCATGG
>DATLKS010000333.1:0-4032 GCA_035538255.1 Terriglobales bacterium | reverse complement strand
GATTGGCGTAATGCCCACAAAGTTCCAGTTTCCGATCCCTTCCGATGCCGCCGACGCAGTGAAGCTCTGGACGCCTCTGGCAATGACCAATCGTCAGCGCGCAGTCCGAGGTGAACATCATTATGGCGTGATTGCCCGCCTCCGTCCTGGAGTAACCGTGCAGCAAGCCCAGGCGGAGATGGACACCATCTCGCACCGGCTAGAACAGCAGTATCCCGCCGACGACAAAGGATGGGGGCGGTCGTAAAGCCGTTGCGCGAAGACCTGGTCGGCGATGTTCGCACGCCTCTGCTGGTGTTGCTGGGAGCTGTTGCTCTGGTGTTGCTCATTGCCTGCGCTAACGTCGCTAATCTCGCTTTAGCAAGAATTGTGTCTCGCCAGAAGGAGATTGCAGTCCGCTCCGCCCTGGGTGCTTCAAGGATCCGTCTGCTTCGGCAGATGGTGTGCGAGACAGTCGTGCTGTCCCTTACTGGAGGAGCGATTGGTCTCCTCATCGCTCATTTTGGGGTCAAGGTGATCGTTGCCTTTCTGGCCGCGAAGTTGCCGCGAGCTTCGGCGATTTCGGTCGATGGCTGGGTGCTGGCGTTCACGTTAACTGTTTCAGTGTTGGCCGGCATTGTTGCTGGGCTGGTGCCAGCAGTGCGATTCAGCAATGTGAATGTGAGCGAGGCCCTTAAACAAGGCAATCGCACCAGTTCGGATGGCGCGGGCAATCGTACGCGCG
This sequence comes from Terriglobales bacterium, assembly GCA_035538255.1. GTDB lineage: Bacteria > Acidobacteriota > Terriglobia > Terriglobales > Acidobacteriaceae > Gp1-AA112. Next base: position 3,308 of record DATLKS010000333.1, on the reverse strand, counting down.
GCCTGCTGGTAATCTCCGAAGTTGCGCTTTCTCTGCTGCTGCTGATCGGCGCTGGCCTGCTGATTCGCAGCCTGTGGATGCTTCGTAGAGTCGATCCGGGACTCGATCCACACAATGTGCTCGCAGTGCATCCATCCATTCCGGCAGCCGCGTTTCCTCAGCCTGCACAGGAGATCGCGTTTTACCGGCAGCTCATCGAGAAGGTTCGCACGCTTCCGGGAGTGGAGTCCGCAGGGGCAATCGACGATCTTCCGATTAGCGGGAACGGCTCAAATCAGCCCATTCAGATTGAGGGTCGTCCGGTGCAAGCGATGGCCGATCAGCCTGAGGTCTCGGTGCGACTGATCACGTCCGACTACTTCAATACCATGCACATTCCTCTGCTGCGCGGCAGAGTTTTCGGCGATCAGGAAACGGCAAACAGCGTTGGAGCGATCCTGATCAGCCAAGCGTTGGCGCAGCCTTCTGGCCCAATGAAGATCCTGTAGGAAAGCACCTGACCATGACCTTCTACCCTGACAAGGTACGTGAGATCATCGGCGTTGTCGGGGACGCCAAGGATCGGGGGCTCGATGCTGCAGAGCCCCAGGCAATGCTCTATATGCCGCTCTCGCAGCTGACCGCTTCGGCAACCGCCGCCTGGCAGTCGTTCCCATTATGGCTGGTTGTGCGCACGCACTCCGAACCAACTGCCGTTACCTCATCCGTCATCAACACGCTGCATCAAATTAACCCCGAGTTCCCGATTGTGGACGTAACCACGATGGAAGATTTCATCGCGAACTCTCTCTCCCAACAGCGCTTCAACATGCTGCTGCTCGCGGTATTCGCAGGAGTGGCGCTCGTTCTTGCTGCGGTCGGTATCTATAGCGTTCTTGCCTATACGGTGCGTCGTCGGGTTCGTGAGATTGGTATTCGAATGGCACTGGGCGCGCAAACCTCCGACGTAGTGGGGCTCATCCTCTCCGAGGGGATGAAGCCGACAGCCATAGGTGTCGCGATCGGAATCGCTGGAGCACTTGCTTGAGGTCGTTTTATCTCAAGCCTGATCTATGGAGTGAGAGCCAGCGATCTCATCACATTCAGCACGGTCTCGCTTGTGCTCGTGGCAGTCAGCTTTGTCGCCAGCATTGTGCCCGCGTATCGTGCAACACGCGTAGAACCGGTGACGACTCTGCGAGACGAGTAATTCGTCACGTGATCGAGAATTCTCTCCGGTTTGCACGGGAAAGGCTCGCGACCGTGATCGTCGACTCGCGGGCCTTTTGCCGCTATCCCCGATTCTGGCTCATAAACGTTGCGGCACAACATACAGCAAGCCAGGTCTGCGCGAATTCGATATCGCAATCATTCCACTTCTACGTAGCTATCGGTCAGTTCTGCGCCATTGTCATTGGCGATGCGGTTGGCAGCGCGCTCAACCTGCTCCATCAATCCGGCAAGGTAATCGCGCGAGCTGGAGATGCTGACTACCCCTATCGTCGCTCGCTGCCAGAGATTGGTCTCGCCCAGTTCCGCCACGGAAACATTGAAGCGCGCGCGGAGCTTGTCTTTCAGGCTGCGCAGCACCTGGCGTTTATCTTTAAGAGACGCCGCAGCTTCAATGCGGAGTTCAAGCGTGAGAACGGCGATAGCCATAGTCAGGCATTGTAGTGGCACGTTTGCGATCAACGGAATGCGCAAAAAATGTCGATTTTTATCTCCTCTCTCTAGTTAAAGGACTTACGCGACTTAAACCCATTTTGAACCCATCGGGTAACCCATCTTTATCCGGAGGTCGCGGCGAACATCAGCTGCTATCTCGCAATTGAAGGCGGCATTGTTGTTGATGCTATCGGCTAGTTCGCTTCCCACAGCGGCACGTCTGGGGAATTTGACTCCTGACTTCTGTGCTACGACGAATCGAGGGAAAAAGTCAATAGCCTCGCGGGGCGCAATCCCTGGTTCACAGTTCTAAAACGGGAGACGAAAAGAAAGGACTTAGAACACGAACGACAGGTGTGAAATTCTATTGGCGTGCAAGTGCTTTGGTTTCAATGCCAGTTAGAACGACGGAATTTGATCTGTCGTTCTAAGAATTTTTTTCCGAAACAGTTTTCATTAGAAAGATCCGGTCATATCTTCAAAAGCCGACGTCCTGGTTTTGCCTGGGAACACCTGGCCGAGAGCGGCCGGATCTGCTGAGGCAAAAAGGAAGGCGCGACTTCTGTCGCGCCTCTAAAGACCTTTCCCGAAAATGCGGCTTATTGATGCACCAGCTGCGGCTTGGCGCTCATCAGTTCTGCGGCAATCTTCTGCACGCTAAACGCTTCGATCACATCGCCAACCTTGATATCGCCGTAGCCGGCGATTCCGATACCGCATTCCATTCCGTTACGGACTTCGCTTACGTCGTCTTTAAAACGGCGCAGCGAGCCTACCCGGCCTTTGAAGACCACCACGTTGTCGCGCAGCAGACGAACTTCGGCGTCACGCTTGATGGTTCCATCCTGCACATAGCAACCTGCGATGGTGCCAACCTTCGGTACACGGAAGGTGTCGCGAACCTCGGCCCGTCCGAGATACGTCTCCTTGAAGACCGGCTCGAGTAGTCCGGCCATGGCTTTGCGGATTTCATCCTGCAACTCGTAAATGATCGAGTGCAGGCGAATTTCGACGTTTTCCTGCTCGGCCAGCTCCTGTGCTTTGCGCTCAGGACGCACATTGAAGCCGATAATAATTGCATTCGACGCCGAGGCGAGCAGCACATCACTTTCGGTGATCGCGCCTACGCCAGATCGCAGCACTCGTACTTTGACCTGCTCGTTAGAGAGCTTCTGCAGTGAATCAGCAAGCACTTCCACCGAACCCTGCACGTCACCTTTCAGGATGATCGGCAGTTCCTTGATGCCGGCAGTCTTGATCTGCTCGGCAAGACCTTCGAGCGTAACTCGCGACGATTTCGCCAGTTGCGCTTCGCGCGCCTTTTGCTCGCGGTAAGTAGCAATGTTCTTGGCCTTCTCGCGGTCTGCAACCACGGTGAAGGTGTCTCCCGCCTCGGGAATTCCTTCAAGTCCAAGAATTTCTACCGGAGTGGCCGGAGGAGCAACGTCGACGGCATTGCCGCGGTCGTCGAACATGGCTCGCACCTTGCCGAAGGTATTGCCGACAATAAAAGTGTCTCCGGTGCGCAACGTTCCATTCTGGATCAGCACAGTAGCGACCGCGCCACGGCCGCGATCCAGCTTGGCTTCGAGAACCGCGCCAGTTGCGGCACGGTCGGGCGAGGCCCTGAGCTCTTGCAGGTCGGCGACCAGACAGATCATTTC
>DATLKS010000332.1:0-10439 GCA_035538255.1 Terriglobales bacterium | reverse complement strand
GATTGGCATCCTCGCCAGTCGTAATCGGGCGCGCGGTAACATCGAGCCTACCGACCCGGCATTACGGGCGACGGATACTCGTCGGGATTTCGACCGCAAAGAGAACGAGCGCATCCGGCGAGCGGGGTGAACGATTTTATTGTAGAGGCGCAGCATTACTGCGTCGCTACGTTCTATGTTGGAAGCACACTAAGATCAGGTTGGTTTAGACGGTTACGACTGCCAGCGGCAGCGATATTTCGATCTCAAATCCGCCCTGCTTGAGATTCTTCGCGCTGATCTTCCCGTTGTGGAGCTTGATCGATCGCTCTGCAATTGCAAGGCCCAGACCTACGCCTCCAGTACGTCGTTCGCGCGACGTGTCCACGCGATAAAAAGGCTTAAAGAGATTCTCGAGCTCTGAATCCGGTACTCCGGGTCCGTGATCCTGCACGGCAATCCGTACCTCGTTCGTATCGCAGGTGGTGCTGATGCGAACAGCAGTTCCGGGTTCGGTGTACCGGATCGCGTTGCGCACTACATTCTCAAAGGCGCTGCGCAGCAGTTCCTGATTGCCTTCAATCCAGCACTCCTGCATGCGGTCAAGCTCGATGGAGCAGCCTCGCGATTGCGCTTCGATCTCCACATCGGCGGCAATCTCGGCCAGCAAGTCGGGAAGCTGGACTATTGATGTCTGCGGCATCGACTCGCCAGCTTCGAGCCGCGACAGAGTCAAAAGCATTCCCACCAGACTGCTCAGGCGTTCTGCTTCCCGTTCGATGCGGTCCAGAGTTGGCGCCAGGTTAGGATGAGATTCGCCGCGGGCGAGGTCCAGAGCCAATTTTAATCGGGTGAGTGGCGAACGCAGCTCGTGGGAGACGTCGCTGATCAGACGTTGTTGCGCACCGATCAGCAACTCCAGACGCTCGGCCATGTAATCAAAATCTTTCACCAGCTGCCCAACTTCGTCGAGTTGCACGGATCCGGTTCCAGCACGAGCCTTCAAATCTCCCGTGGCGATCCGTTGTGCGGCGGTTCGCAGGCGAGTGATCGGCCGAGTCAAGTACCGTGCCAGCAGCGCACATATCAGCCCAGAGATGATGATGGCCAGGAACAGCCGCTTGACGATCGGACCACGGACCAGCGGCGGTTCAGTGCGACGCAGCTCGAAAACGGCAACGTAGTTCGTACTCTTGCCCGGAAGAATGCCTGAAATGCCAAAGCGCTGCTTATCTATAGTGCGGAAATCTACCGTTCCCGGTGCAGGCAGCGGCGCGATGGTCACTCTGCGATGCCTGTTATCGCAGAGCACATTCCCATTTTGGTCGAGCAAATCCAGCGGCATCCTGCCCGGCTGAACCGACCGCTGATTCTCGCGTAGGGCCGCGCAGCCGCCACTTTCATAAGCCCGGATAAGAATTTCAGCATTCGAGAGAATCGCTGGAGTAAGTCCGCGATGGACGGCGGAGCGGATCTGATCTTCGGTGGGACGCTGCGCTGTGGCGATGAAGACACCAACAATCAGAGCGGTGCACAACCAGAAAAAAGCGAATATCTTAAAAAACAAACTGCGCATACTTATCTAAGCTGCTTCTCTTTTAATGGAACATTTGCCAGGGAAACGTACATGTAGCCGGTATTTCGAATCGTCTTGATCCGCTCGCGTCCGTTCGGCAGATTGCCAAGTTTCTTGCGAAGTTTGCTGATGTGTACATCGATGCTGCGGTCAAACGGACTCAATTTGCGTCCAAGAACTGTCCCTGCAATGTCGTCGCGGCTGACGACACTCCCGGCAGCGCGCAACAACATCTCTAGTAAATTGAATTCGACGGTCGTAACTTCGAGCACCTTTCCGTTCAGCGTGATCGTACGCGATCCCGGATCGAGTTCGACATCGCCCACGCTCACCGGGTGCTTCGGTGAGTTTGCTGTCCTGGCATTCCGCCTGCCGATGGCACGGATACGCGCCAGGAGTTCGCGTGCATTGAACGGCTTCGGAAGATAATCATCAGCCCCAATTTCCAGGCCGACGATGCGGTCGAGTTCGTCTCCCCGAGCAGTCAGGAGCAATACCGGGACGTCGGCTGTTGTGCGTAACTCGCGCAGCAGGTCAAAGCCATTCATCCCGGGAAGCATCACATCGAGAATGATCATTTCGTGCTCGCCGCTGCGCGCGCGCTCCAGCCCGCGCGTGCCGTGCTGAACGCTTTCAACTTCGAAGCCTTCCTTGCGCAGGTATTCTGAGAGCATCTCGCAAAGCTCAGCGTCATCGTCAATCAATAGTATTTTTTCCAGCATCTGCCCAATAGAGAATTGTGGCACGTTTCCCGATAGAGCCGGAAGAGTTTACGTTTCTTTACATCGAAAGCGCACGTTTTAAAGTCCTTTTCCATGCGCAAGTGGTCTTATTAAATGCAGACCGGATGCAGCCTTCATACGACGCACCCGGTTGGGCGAAAGCCGAGGATGAAGCTTCAACTTACATGGTGTCTCTCCTGGTCGTCCTCGGCGACATGAGCGGAGATGAATGCCTGATCATCTCCGCTCGTTTTTTGTTCAAACCCGTACGGAGGTACGAGGTGTATTCCGGAATTTGGGAACGACTCGCCGACACGCTCTTCTGGTTACAGTTGTGCTGGGTACTAGCAGGCTTCCTGCTGATGATTTATCTGGCGATCAAAGTCGTGCCGCACGATAAAGGCACAGTGCATTCCCAAATTGGCAAGAGCGGTCCCGCAAAGCCGGAGTCCCTCATCCTTGGTGGGCACCGATTCGAAGTTACGCTGGGCTCAGGAACAATCCCTACCAACGTCATTGAAATACAAACCGATCAGCTAGACCGCAGCCGCCGCGCCAGGTAATCTCAATCCGGCCACGCAACATTTCCAATCAGATGTGTCTGAGTGGTTAATGGTAATTGCGACCAGACCGCGCAGAATCGCGCTATCCTGATTCAGTTCGGAGGTTATGTGAAAAAGCTTTCTGCACTGCTGTTTCTTTGTTCATACCTGGGGTTGGCGGGAGCCCTCAAAGCGCAACAAATAGATGCCCAGTTTGGGATCAGTGGCATGCATACTCAGTCCGCCACAAATTTCGACCTTACAAACGTCAACAATTCGCCGCAGTCGCTCAGCAATGGAACCTACCCTAGTATCGCCGCGGATTTCATCCTCATTCATAACCTTGGCGTGGGCGGCGAAATCTCGTGGAAAGCCTCACGGGCCAGCTATCAGGGAGTTGCCGATTATCGCCCGATTTTGTATGACTTCAACGCTGTCTACGCCCGGAAAGTCAGTCGCGTAGGTTTCGCCTTGATGGGCGGACTCGGGGCGGAGAGCATTCGGTTTTATCAAAACTTCTTCAACTGCAATGGCTTTGGTCAGTGCACGAATTACGTAAGCAGCAATCATTTCCTTACCCATGTTGGAGGAGCCCTGCGCCTGTACGTGACTCCTTCGGTATATGTCGCTCCCGAAATCCACTACTACTACGTTCACAACAATGTCGAGTTCACCTCGCCCAATGTGACCCGTTACAGCCTGAACATCGGCTACTCATTTGGAAAGTAGGGAAGGCGGAGTAGGGGATAGGGAATAACTTTTCCCGTCCCCTGTAACCTGTCCCCTCTTCCCTATCCTCTCCAGCCACTTTTGCATGCTCGGTTCTTGCGCCCGTTTGAAAGCAATGCAGTCATTGATTCGCTCCAGGCTTTGTCGGACCGCGCGCTGAGCGCCGGGGGCAGGATGATCGCCGAAGAAATGCTCGATGTCATCGTGCATTTCGGCCGAGCAGGCATTGCCCAAGGCAGAGATCGCCCCAGCTCCTCCGAAGGAGGTTACTTTCTTAGCGAGATCATTTCAGTGATCCTTTAGGTATTTCCATGTCGCGTCACGAGCAGCAGGATTTGCGAGCAGCGCGCCAAAAAAACGCGGATAGTCCTGCTGCCGCACCTTGCCCTGATCCAACAGCGAGATGGTGCGATTGATCAATTCCGGTTGCCGGAAATCAGTGAGGGCATAGAGATAGTGGTAGTACTCGTCTGCAGCTTTGCTGCTGTTCAAGGCATGCACAAATCGATCGTAGAGTGCCTGATCGCCGGTATTCGCCACTACTGTAAACGCGTCGCCAACTAACGTTGCGTCCACGGAGGATGGATTGCTCATGTAGCGGTTCACGACGTTCCGGGAGGCCCGGATTGCGTCAGGATCACCCGCATCTCCGAGGATGCCGAGCAAACTTGCGCGTAGCGCCCTCTGATCGTCGGTTTCATCGCCGCGCTCATCCCAGCCCAGCTGTGCGGCAGGGGAAACGAACTCATCCCGTATGAACGCCTGATACTTCTGGCGTTGATCCGACGCGACCAGTGAGTCTCGGAGATACCGGAGGTGATTCGCCAGCGAATCAATCACGTGCAGGTTCAGCTCGCCGCGCAATTGTTCGGAGAGACCGAGGAAATCTGCTACCGAAGTTTTTCCCGAGTGCGTCGTCGCCCAGGCGTCTTCGACCAAGGCGATGCGCTCGGGCACATTGAGATGATCTTCAGCTGCTGCGGCCACCTTTTTCAGTTCTTCAGACGAGTACGCCACGCGGTAGTAGCCTTGCGCATTACGATTGCCGAATACCCAATCCGCGCAACCCAGACTCGCCATTGTGGTCTCCGGGCTTGCCATCAACCCACAAGAGGCACCCGTTGTTGCGCTCGATTTTGTGCAAATTGGGATCTGCCAAAGTTCATCCCCGTTCGTCGATAGATGCTCTGAAGAAATCAGGAACCTCTGCTGCTTTAATTCGAGCTTTTCGGAGTTGCCATTACATGAAGCTGCCAAACTCACCATCGGCACGCCTGGTTGCATGACAAAGCTCGACATGATCTTATCCACCGGCTTGGCGGATGCCTCGGCTTCCGCCTGCCAAAAATCTGCAGACGTTGCGTTTCCATTGGCATGCGCTGCGAGATAAGCGTTCACGCCTTTGCGAAAAACCTCTGGTCCGAGGTACGACTCCAGCATGCGCAGAACCGCCGCGCCCTTTTCATAAGTAATGCCATCGAACATTTCTTTGATCTCGGACGGCGTGCTCGGATTACCGTGAATGGCTCGTGCGCTCGCCAGCGAATCGATTCCAATAATCCGCTGTGCCTTTGCCGCTGCATCATTTTCCAGACGCCATTCCGGATGCCACGCTTGAATTGGCTTTACCGACATCCATGTAGCAAAGCCCTCGTTTAGCCAGATGTCGTCCCACCATGCGGGAGTGACAAGATCTCCGAACCATTGATGAGCGATCTCGTGTGCGATGGTGCTTGCCTGTCCGCGTTTGCGCAGCGCCGAGGCGCTCTTCTCGTTTACCAACAGGGCAGTATCGCGATAGAAGATTGAGGCCGTATTTTCCATTCCGCCCCATTCGTAATCGGGAATGGCGAGCATGTCGAGTTTCCCGAAAGGATACTTTATGCCGTACCACTGGTTATAAAACTGAATGGAATGTGCTGCCACATCCAGGGCAAACGCCCCATATTCCTTCTTCTCAGGAGCGGCACAGATCCGAAGTGGGACGCCATCCACGACACGCGAAAGACACTGCCAGTCTCCTATAGCCAGCGCTACCAGATAGGTGGACATCTTCGGAGAAGTTGAAAAAGTAATCTCGTGGCGATCGCCGGCGATGGGCTCGTCTTTAACGATGTGCCCATTGGAGATGGCTGTGTCGCCTTTATCGGCGGTCACTGTCAGATCGAATGTGGCTTTAAACGAGGGCTCGTCAAAACACGGGAACATCATGCGCGCGTATGTGCCCTCGAACTGCGTGACGGCATACTGACGCCGCGAGCTTTTGCTCAGATATAACCCGCGTAGTCCCTCAGTCAGCTTGGCTGCAAACTTCAGGCGAATCTGTGCGTCGCCTGCGGGAATCTCCTCCGACACCTCGAGCTTCACCATTTCGTCATGCTTGTCATAAACGACATTGGCATTGAGAGTCTTACGGTTAGCAGTGATTTGTGCATCGGAAATGTCGAGATCGAGCGAATTCAACACAACCTCTTTCGTCCCTGAAGTCACGCGCACGTCAATGGTTTCATCGCCGAAGAACCTCTTATCCTCAATGCTGGGATCGAGCGACAGCTTGTAATGACTGGGAAGAATAGTTTGTGGAAGACGTTGAGCGAAAACGGATGCAGTGAGCAGTAGGAGAACGCAGATTCGTTTCATTTTGAACGAATCATCTTACCGAAAAGAGGGAATACGAAGAGCAGCAAGAGTTCTTTGTGGCCTTCCTGTTCCCCTTGGTGACCTTCTCGTTAAACCCAGGCTCACTTCGTCAGCGTCTTAGCTGCCGACATATTGTCGAAGCGATCCCACACGCGCACGACTACGACGTGTTCACCGGGCACCACGATCTGTGCCAGATCGGTTTCGGGTAGTGCTGGTTCGGCGCCGCCATCGCGCGTGCGAGTACGCTTACTGGGTTTTCTGCTGCCGTTCTCGGCGGCAACGGCCTCACCCTGCGGCAGCGCGGCGATGAAATCGAATTCTTCGGTGGGAGAATCCGAGATCTGACCGACTGGCTCGATGTAGTGCCATTCACCCGCATCGATCGAGTACTCCGCGCGCTTGATCGGCGAGAAGCTGTCAGCAGCGCGGAAGCTGATATGCATTGTGCTGCCCTCAACCTTGGCCTGTAGCGCCTGCACCTGGGGAGGCGTGCTATCGACTTCAAAGCGCGAGCTGATCTTTTCGTCCGTGAGCGCCTCATCGGGCGAATGCGACGGAGCATCGGACGCAACTACTTTCACCGTGTATCCGCCGTCAGGCAGCAAACTCGAATCCCACGAATAGAACTTATCGCTGAGGTTGTCCCTCAGCAGCTTCCACTCGGTCTCATTGTCCCCGCGATAGTAGATGGAATAAACCAGTTCGTCTTCGTTGTCATCATGCGCGGCCCAGCGCACAGCAATGTAGTCACGATCCTTGACAGCCGAAGGAGGAGCGTCAAAGTGCACGGCTGTTGGCGGAGGCTGGTTCCCGAGTGGAATCGTGACGCTCTCAGTGGCGGCTTTCTGGGTTGGAAGCGATGTGATGCGCGTTCCGACTTGTACGCTGATGTCATCGACTACTGGGGCAATGTTCTTGGGCAAATAGTTCAGCACGACGCTGTCGACCGCAGAGCCGGCGTTTGTGGGGTGCAACGCAATTTTCCATTGCACGAACCGAGCAGACGGCACCGGCAATCGCTGTGCGGTCTTCAGATCGACTTTGGACCATGGACTCCAGTTTCGATCGGGATTATCGACATTACCGCTTCGAGCAAAGAAGTCGAAATCGCCCGAGCCGCGCACTTGTGCGCGTCCCCATTGGGAGAAGCTTTTCGCATCGAAAACATCGCTTTCGTACGTTCCCTCTTGCTGGCGTCCTGGGCCGAGTACGAACAGTTTTCCCAAATTGGCAGTTACTGCATATACGGCACCATTACTGGCGCGCGCCATCGACGTAATCTGGTTCGCGCTCAGCTTCACCAGATCACGATAGAGACCTGCTTTGGATCCCGGCGAGATCGAATAGATGTGTCCACGATTTCCCGTGCCCGCGAGCAATTGCCTGTCAGGTCCGAAAGTAAGGGAATATACGAGATCCTCTTTCGAACTCCAGATGCGGGTTGGGGAACCATCGGCGGAGATCATGTAGATCTCTGATCCGCCGCTAATCGGCCCCGGTGTCGAAGCCGCTGGTGTTGCCGGTGGCGTAGATGGCGACGTGGCAATCGTTGTGGTTGCGACAGGCGTGGCCGGAGCGGGAACACCGCCGTGTTTCTCTCCTACTCCTGCTGCGTAAATGTTTCCCGCAGCGTCAATCGCCAGCGCAGTAATTTCCTTTTTGGGAGCGCTATACAACACGAATGCTTCGCCTGCCGGCGAGATGCGATATACAAGCCCGCTGCCGTCCGACCCGGCAATTACGGTGCTCAACGCCGGGGCAAGATTCTTCTTGTGTTTTTTATCTTCGGGCTCCGCCGATGGTTTGAGCAGCGCCAGCGAGCGGATGTGCGCCTCATCACTCTTGAAGAACACCGATCCCTCGCCATTTTTTTCGACCTTAAAGATCTCGCCGTTGTCCCCGGTAGCGATGTAAAGCGGGCCTGCCGGGTCGAGCTCAATGTCCCAGATGTATTTCGTTTTGGGATCGAAGAAGACGGATGATCGATAGCGTTGCTCAGTGGCAGTGGTTGTGTCGGTCGCGCTAGCCGACCCGGTCTTTTCAGGTTCCTTGCCCTTTTCTTTCTTCTTCACAGGCGCAGCCGGAACGTTGGGCTCTAGTTTGTAAACCCGTCCATCAGGAGAAGTGGCTGCGTAGATCGTGCCGTCGGTGTCGATCGCTAGCCCCTGCACCTGAAGTTCTTTAGCTTCGAAGATGATTGTGGACTTGCCGTCAGGCGTAACACGGTAGACGCGCGCAGGCGAACCAGCACCTAGATATGCATTGCCTTGTACATCCGTGACAACCTGCCAGAGGTAGGTCGAGGGTGAGGTGTAGATCGATTTCAACGAAGGCGCCAGCTCCAGGCGTCCGTCGCTGGAGATCGCGACACCATTGCTGGTACCTTTTTCAAATTCTTCAAAATTGCTTTGCTGCCAGAGTTGTGTGCCCTCCGCCCATGTGGCGGAGGAGAGTAAAAGGAGGGCAAAGACCCTCAAAAAACCGCGGGACATATTGCAAGTGTAACGAAACCAGGAGCGAACACGAAGGAAAGCCGCGAAGCCGCGGAGCCGCGAAGTCACGAAGCTTCTGAGGCGGCAAGCCGGGGCATGCACGTTTTATCCTCGGGCCCGGGGTTGGCCGAGGGCCTCGCTTTCATTGTTTAACTTCGCGGCTCCGTGGCTTCGCAGCCTGCTCCGTGGTTTTCCGCACTCTACACAGGCATCCACAGCTTTGCCCCGATAACCGTCATTGATTTGAGACCCTCCGGTGCCTACCTTCTAAGCGCAGGCAGCCTTGGCGCTGGTCTTCGGTAGGCCACGAAATCCACAAGTTATTAACGACCAAATTAGCAGCACAACATCGAAGAAGTAGCGGCTGATGGTTGATAGGGAAGGGCTTAGCCTCGTGCACTGCTTCCTGCAGTTCAGCTACAATATATAGTGTTTGGGTATTGACAGGCACAATATGCAGGAGTAACGTACGTTTCCTACCGCTTCGAAAGAACCGATTCGATGCGGTAGATGTTCTCCTCAGTTGGACGCGAAGAGGTGAGCGTCCAGTGCAAGAAACCCAAGCTTGGGTGCCAGCGGTAACACCCAGCGGACTCGGGTGATCGGATCATCGGGTGAACTGAAGAAACCTGAACCCGATGGCCGATTACCCGAAGATTCGAGAAATTCAGGAGCCTCCCCAATGGCGGAAATGAGCAACAAGACGCAGGTGGCGAACAGCGCAGCCGCGAAGACCACGTCGGCAGCCTCCGCGCCAAGCGCGAAGAAAGCGCCGGGCCTGCAGTTCCGTCGTTATTTCACCAAACTTGGAACATTCCCCTACGACCAGTTCCAATGGGAGCTGCGCACGGCCTCGATTACAGACGCGACAGGTAAGAGCATCTTCGAGCAGAAGAACGTCGAAGTCCCCAAGGACTGGTCGATGACGGCGACCAACATCGTCGCCAGCAAGTACCTGCATGGCACGCTGGGCACCTCCGAACGCGAGAGCGGTGTGCGCGCCCTGGTGAGTCGCGTGGCTGAAACCATCCGCGACTGGGGAATCAATGGCGGTTATTTCGCTACTCGCGCCGATGCCGACACATTCCATGATGAGCTCGTGTACATCCTGCTCGACCAGCGCGCGGCATTCAACTCTCCCGTCTGGTTCAACGTGGGATGCGACCGCCTAGAGCCCAACTCCGACGCGCAGAATTGGCATTGGAATCCCGAATTAGGAAATGTCCAATTTGGCGTCACTGGCTATCGCAATCCGCAGTGCTCCGCCTGCTTCATCAACTCGGTGAAGGATTCGCTTGACTCGATCCTGACGCTGGCAAAGACGGAAGGCATGCTGTTCAAGTGGGGATCGGGAACCGGCACCAATCTCTCGCCGCTGCGCTCATCAACTGAGCAACTCTCCGGCGGAGGCACAGCCTCCGGACCGCTGAGCTTCATGCGCGGATTCGACGCTTTCGCCGGTGTCATCAAGTCTGGCGGCAAGACGCGTCGCGCAGCCAAGATGGTGATCCTGAACGTCGATCATCCTGACATCGAAGAGTTCATCACCTGCAAGATGGAAGAGGAAGCCAAGGCTTGGGCGCTGGTCCGCGAAGGCTACGACGGCAGCACGCCTGATTCGCCTGCATATTCCTCGATCTTCTTCCAGAACGCGAACAACTCCGTGCGGGTGACCGACGAGTTCATGAACGCCGCCCTGAATGACGAGAACTTCTTCACGCGTTCGGTAAAGGACAAGAAGCCATTCGCTTCAAAG
>DATLKS010000331.1:0-2753 GCA_035538255.1 Terriglobales bacterium | reverse complement strand
GCTGGCGCGTAATCCATGCCTTTTCCGTAAGATCCGCATCGTCTTTTCCGGGGCCACACGCAAATCTTCCCTAACCGCCGGGTCCCAAAGCTGGTCTAATCCCTCGAATGGAGCTCACCGACCGGGCAGCCGTGGACGATGTGCTCGCCGGCAAACACGAATCGTTTCGTGTGCTGGTGGACCGTCACGGACGCAAGGTCTTTGGGCTGGCATATCGCATGACCGGCAACGAACATGACGCGGACGAAGTAGTGCAGGAGACCTTCTTGCGCTGTTACAAGCGGCTCGACAGCTTTGAGGCGCGCTCCAGCTTTTCCACGTGGCTCTATCGCATCGCCTCAAACTGCGCGCTCGACCTGCTGGCCAAACGCAAGCAGGAGAAGACTCACATCGTCGAGCCGGAGAGCCGTGATGACCAGTTGAATCCCGAGGAGCACACGCTCGACTATGCCAGCCCGCAGCCGGGACCGGAGCGCATGCTGCTCAGCGCGGAGCTGCGCAAGCGCGTGGGCGACGCCATGCAGCGCCTGACCCCGGTCGAGAGAACCGCGTTCGTGCTGCGCCACTTCGAAGGACGCTCGATCGGCGAGATCGGCAGCGTGCTCAGGGTCAGAGACGAGGCGGTGAAGAACACCGTCTTTCGCGCGGTAAAGAAGATGCGCGCCGAACTCGAGCCATTCATGACCGCAGGTGCGGCGCAAAGAGGTACGCGATGAATCAGCATCCCAGCGAACAGGAACTCGTTCTCCATTTCTACGGTGACGCGCCGAAAGTCGAGCGGCACATCGCGGAGTGCCGGGAGTGTGCGGCCGAGTTCGCACAGATCCGCGCGACGCTGTCGGCCATCGACTATCCCGTTCCGGAACGCGCGGCGGACTATGAATCCCAGCTCTGGAGCACGCTGAAGCCGAGGCTGGATGCAAGTGAATCGCCGAAACGGCCGTTCTGGCATGCCGTTCTCGAGCCGCGCAAGTGGGCAGTTGCCGGTGCGCTCGCCGCGTTGATTGTCGTCGCCTTTCTTGCGGGCCGCTATGCGCCGCGTCACGAGCAGCTTGGGCCAATTGCGATGACGCAGCAGTCGGCAAAGAGCGGCAGTGACCGCGTGCTGATGGTGGCCGTCGGCGATCATCTCGACCGCACGGAGATGATCCTCGTCGAACTAGCAAACACGCCTGCCGAAGGCAAGGTCGATATCTCCGCCGAGCGCGATCTGGCACAGAGCCTGGTAAATGAAAACCGCCTGTACCGCCAGACCGCGCAGCACGATAAGGACACCGAAGTCGCCAGCGTCCTCGATCAGGTCGAACGCGTGCTGATCGACATCGCGCATCATCCCGATTCGGTTTCGGGAAAAGAGTTGGAAGAACTGCAGCAGCGTATTCAGTCGCAGGGCGTTCTGTTCAAGGTGAGGGTTATTGAGTCGAAGGTGAAGGCGAGGAGTAAGCGCCAAGTGCCGGAGAAGAATGTCGGGAGCTCTAATTTGTGATGAATCGTGGACGGCACTTCTAATTACACGACTATGACGCGCACCCAACCAGGAACTGTCATCCCGAAGGGCCGCTTTTGCCCGAGGGATCTGCTTTCCTTTCGTTCGTCGACATCGCGAGCAAAAGCAGATCCCTCACCCGCAACATCACAGTGTCCGCTCAATGGTGGGCGTCGCAGCGGGTTCGGGATGACAATTCATGGAGGAGAAAGGCTCAGGATGAGAGAGCCGGGCGCTCTCGCAAGGAATTCGAGCACGGGAATTATGCACGCAACAAGGCGATAACAAAAATGACTAAACCTACTTTCATATCTTTCATATTCACCCTCGCGCTCACCGCAGCGGCGGGCGCGCAAACCGACAATCTTCCTTCCGGTGCGATCTCGAGCTTCCAGCCGCAGAAAAGCGGAGACCGCGTCGAAGAGGAGTATGCCGCCGGCAAGAAAGCTATCTATGACAGCAACTGGCAGCAGGCGCTCGATTCGTATTCGCAGGTGGTGAAGGCCGGGCGCGCGCATGTTGATGAGGCTCTTTATTGGCAGGCATACGCGCAGAACAAGCTGGGCCAGCGTGGAGACGCGCTCAACAGCATCGCGCAGCTCAAACGCGAATACCCGCGTAGTGCATGGATCAAGGATGCCGGTGCGCTCGAATTGGAAATTCGTCCTTCATCGGTCGGAACCATTTCTGGCGAAAGCGATTGCGAACTGAAGATCCTCGCCGTCAATAGCTTGCTCA
Source organism: Terriglobales bacterium (assembly GCA_035538255.1). GTDB lineage: Bacteria > Acidobacteriota > Terriglobia > Terriglobales > Acidobacteriaceae > Gp1-AA112. Next base: position 529 of record DATLKS010000331.1, on the reverse strand, counting down.
ATTCCGATCCAGATCGCGCGCTGCCCATTTTGGAAAAGCTGTTGGGCAATGGTGGCAATGCCGGACAGTGCGGCGGACAAGTCCTGGAGAAGGCGCTCTTTGTCCTCTCGCAAAGCGATAGCCAGCGCGCGCACGACTTAATGATGAGGATCGCAACCGGCAAGCTGCATCCTGAGCTGCAGATGAAAGCGATTCACTACATCGGCGTCGCCGGACATCACGAAGATCTGGTCAAGATCTACAACGAAAGCAGCAACCCTGAGGCGAAGAAATCCGCTCTGCACAGTTTGGGCATCTCCGGCGGATGCAGCGAACTGCTGACCCTCTCTGGACCGGAAAAGGACGCTTCTTTAGTTCGAGAGGCAATTCATTCCATGGGAATCGCCGGCTGCAGAAATCAATTACGCGATCTCTACGGCAAAGCCACGTCTCCTGATGTGAAGCGCGACCTCCTGCATTCCACCATCGTCTCAGGCGACACTGAGCTGCAGGAGAAGGTCGCGCGCACCGATCCTGATCCCAAGCTGCG
>DATLKS010000330.1:0-5211 GCA_035538255.1 Terriglobales bacterium | reverse complement strand
CTTTTCTCGCAATCTTTTGATCAAGACATATGGCATGCCACATGTGCTAACGGCCAAGGCCCGAGGCCTAAGCCCGAGTCGCATTCTCGGATGGCATGTCCTTCCCAACATTGCTGCTCCAATGCTTGCGCTGGCGGGAGTAACAGTGAGCATTGCTTTTGGAGCGGCGATTCCTGTGGAAGTCGTCTGCGACTCTCCGGGATTGGGACAGCTTGCCTGGAGGGCAGCTTTATCGCGCGACGTCCCTCTACTCGTGAACCTTACGGTGATCATTGCCGTTGTCACCGTGGCGGCGAATTCGTTCTCGGATCTGCTCACTCCGGCAGCGACTAGGGACATCGTATGACACGCCGGTCCTGGATTGCGGTTAGCTTGCTCGGCATAATCTTTCTCATCGCGCTCGGCGCAAACGTCCTCGCGCCCGCTCCGTACGCTCAGCAGTTTCGAAATGATACTGATCGTGCGCCATCCCATCAATTTCCGTTGGGCACAGACGAGCTCGGTCGCGATCGCCTTTCGCGTTTGCTCTACGGCATGCGCATTTCCCTGCTGCTGGCGCCGGCTGCGGCGCTGATTTCAACTTTACTGGCCGCAGTCATTGGAGGCGCTGGAGCATATGTAGGTGGTATCTGGGATCGAGCGACAAAGCTCTTGATCGATCTCTTTCTCAGCTTGCCTTGGCTGTTCTTATTGCTCACAGTGAGGGCTTTGCTGCCGCTCGATATTCCGGCAGTCACGTCGGTCGTCGTGACCTTCGCGCTTTTAGGGGTACTTGGTTGGGCAGCATCCGCGCGGATCGTTGCGGCCTCGGTTCGGTCCCTGCGGGACTCTGATTTCGTGCTCCAGGCCCGCGCAGCCGGATGTCCTCCGGCACGCCTCCTTGTACAACATGTCTTACCCAACGTGAAGCCCGTCTTACTGGCGCAGTTCTGGATCTCAATTCCGCTTTTCATTTTGACCGAAGCCAATTTGGGAATGCTCGGATTGGGAGTAACGGAACCGCTGCCCTCATGGGGCAATCTGCTGCGGGAACTCGAGAATTACTCGGCCCTTAGACACAGTCCATGGTTGTGGATGCCGCTGATTTCTCTCGTATTGGTGGTCAGCCTCTTGCAGTTAACTCTCGCAGAGGAGGAGTACTCCTGATGAGAACGTCGGATCATCAGGTGACCTCCACCCCAGCAGCCGCAATCCTGGCGCTCGCCGGAGACACCGGTATGGGGGCATCGGGTGAAGTAAGGCAAGCTCTTCGTGCTTGGGTTGTACTGGCTCTTATCGGCGTACTGTTTTCTGCATGCAGCCGCAATACGCAAAGCGTTGACGAGCTTCGTATCACTCTCAAAAGCGATCCGAAGACATTGAATCCGCTGATGGCGGAGGAAGAAGCGTCTGACCGCATACGCTACCTCACCGGAGGGGTGCTCATTCGCGTCAATCGCAAGACGCAAGAGAATGACCCAGAGTTGGCGACGAGCTGGACATTTGACGAAGACGGCAAACGCATCACCTTTAGCCTGCGTCCCGGAGTGAAATTCTCTGACGGGACGCCTTTCGGCGCGGGTGACGTGGTTGCAACCATCAACGCGGCGCTCGACCCAAATCTGCACTCGCCTAAGGGAGACCCTCTGCGAGCGGGCGGGAAAGCAGTTGTGCAGGCACTAGACCAAAACCGGGTTAGCATCAAGTTTGAGCACCCAATCGCCGGGGTGGAGCGTCTGTTCGACGAGATCGCTATCACTCCTGCACGGATGGCGGGAAAAGCCGACTCGAGCGTCGTTTTGGGGCCATTCGTGGTCGCCGAACATAAAGCTGGGGAGTATGTCCTGCTGAAACGCAATCCGCAGTATTGGAAGAAAGATGCTGCCGGGCACCAGCTTCCTTATCTCAACACTGTTCGGCTGTATGTGCTTTCGAATCGCGATACTGAACTTATTCGCTTCCGCCAGGGCGACATCCACCTCATGGACGACATGCCGCCCGATTTGTTCGAGCAGTTGCACGACGAAGAGGCTTCTGCTTCGCGCGATCTCGGGCCATCGGTGGAGTCCGCCGAAATGTGGTTCAACCAAGTGGCCAGATCGCCGCTGCTCGAGTACAAGAAGGGCTGGCTCCGCTCGCACAATTTTCGCCGTGCGATCTCGATGGCAATTAACCGTCCCGATTTGGCACGGGTAGCCTTCCGCGGACATGCCACTCCTGCACTCGGAATTTTGAGTCCGGCAAATAAGTTCTGGTTTGATGAGAATCTCCAACCAGTTGCTCACGATCCGGGTGCTGCACTCAATCTCTTAAAGAAAGATGGCTTTCGCAAAGAGGGCGACACGCTCAAGGACAAATTTGGCCATGCCGTCGCGTTCTCCCTCATAACCAACGCGGGAAACAAACCCAGAGAGCGTATGGGCAGCCTCATTCAGCAGGACCTGCAGCAGATAGGCATTAAAGTGAATTTTGTCCCACTCGATTTTCCTTCAATTATCGAACGCATAACCAAGACGTTCGACTACGACGCATGCCTGCTCGGATTTACCAACGTGGATCTCGATCCGAATGCCCAGATGAACGTGTGGGTCAGCTCCGCCGATCTGCACGAATGGAACCCCGCAGAGAAAACGCCCGAAACCAGCTGGGAGCGAGAGATCGACAAGTTGATGCGCGAACAGGCATCAACGCTCGATCGAAATCAACGCAAGACTCTGTTTGACCAAGTGCAGGAAATCGCCGCAACCGAGGTTCCTACGATCCACCTGGTGGACAAAAATGCTCTAGTCGCGGTGTCGGCGAAGGTACAAAATGCGGATCCCGTTGTCTTAACTCCGCAGACGTACTGGAATATCGAGTATCTTTCGTTAAACAAATGATCGACTACTTTGCGGCATGTTGAATATGATCGCCACCGAGCACAAATCGGAACGCCGCATTACGGCTGCCGCCGTCAATGAAGATGCGGCAATAGCTGGCTTCAGTGGCAAGCCTCCAGTCCTGTCACTCTCGATTTCAGCTGAGTACGCTGGTAAACCCCGAGTGCTGCGCGATCTCCGTTTCGAAATGCAACCTGGAGAAATCCTCGGACTCGTAGGCGAAAGCGGATCCGGCAAGAGCACTCTGGCGCTCAGCATTTTGCGCCTGCTCGATCTCAAAGGGGGAAAAACGAGCGGCAGCGTGCGCCTTAACGGCCGCGAGTTGATGACGCTCTCGGAATCCGAGATGCGGCAAATTCGGGGACGCGAAATTGGCCTTGTCTTGCAAAGCCCGATGTCTTCGCTGAATCCAGCGCTGAAGATCGGTACGCAGATGTATGAGACCTGGCGAGCGCATAAGCCGGCTAACCGCAAAGAATGCACTCTGCGGTTTTTGGAGATCCTGCGCAACTTAAATCTCGAGGTGGACGAAAAATTCCTCGATCGCAAACCCGGCCAGCTCAGCGTTGGCCAGGCGCAGCGCGTCCTGATCGCCATGGCGGTGTTGCATCGTCCTGCATTGCTGATTGCGGACGAGTGCACGAGCGCCCTCGACTTGATTACACAAAAGGAAGTCCTCAATATCTTTCGCCAACTCAGTCAGAAGATGGGCACTGGGATTCTTTTCATCTCACACGATCTGCTTGCAGTTTCTTCCCTTTGCCATCGCATGGCGATTCTCTATAACGGGGAGTTGGTCGAGACTGGATTAACTCGAGAAATCCTGGATCGCCCCACACATCCATACACGAAACAGTTGGTAGGGGCGCTCCCGGTTCCAGAATCCATTCGTTAGCTCCATGTGCCGAGCGGAAGATATTGCCGAAGTACAATCGTTTTCAGGTGCCGTACTCCCCACCAGTTAAGGACAATTCTCCAGCCATCCCGAATAGCGCGCGCCCGCCTGCGCGCATACTCATCTCTGCCGGCGAAGCCTCCGGCGAAAACTACGGCGCCATGCTTATTCTGGAGCTGCGAAAACTACTAGGCGGTGACGCTCATTTTTTCGGAGTAGGCGGCGAAAAGATGCGGGCAGCGGGCTTTGAAACGGTGGTAGATTCGGGCAAGGTCGCGGCAGTTGGCATCACGGAAGTCATCCGACATGTCGCCGCGATCTATCGCGAGTTCTTTCGCATGGTGTCAGTTGCGCGGAGACAACGGCCAGACGCGGCAGTCCTGATCGATTTCCCCGATTTCAATCTGCGCCTTGCGGCAAAGCTGCATGAAATGGACGTGCCGGTTATCTATTTCGTCTCTCCGCAGCTTTGGGCGTGGAAACAGCGCCGCATCTGGCGAGTGAAGAAGTTTGTCGATCGCATGCTCGTGATCTTCCCTTTCGAGCAGGACTATTACCGAGAGAGACAAGTAGCCGCCGAGTATGTAGGACATCCGCTAGCCGACATTCCGCAGCCGCAGATTCCTCGCGAGGCGTTCGCGACAAAATTCGGCATCGACCCCACTAAGCAATGGATTGCGCTTCTGCCAGGCAGCAGAAAAAAGGAGGTGTTGCTGAATCTCCCTGTGATGCTGGCAAGTGCGCAGCAACTCGGGAATACCTACGAGTATGTAATTCCGGTAGCCAGCACTCTGTCGCGTGACTGGGTGGCGCAACAGACAGCCTATGCTCGTGTTCACTTTGTTGAAGACGCCCGCGCTGCCCTCCTGCACTCCCGCGCCGCTGTGGTCGCAAGCGGGACAGCAACGGTCGAGGCGGCGCTGATCGGAACGCCTTTTCTGGTCGTATATCGTGTGAGCGCTCTCAGTTATGCGATTGGGAAACGGTTGGTGAAGGTGAAAAACTACGGCATGGTGAACCTGATTGCGGGCCGCGAGATCGTGCCGGAACTGATCCAAACAAGCTTCACGCCAGAGAACGTGGTCGCGCAGCTGAAAAAATTGATTCCCGAAGGCACGGCCCGTTCTGGGACGATCCGCGAACTCCAGAACGTGCAGTCGATGCTGCGTCAGGTCTCGAACGAGCATGGCGAAACCGCCATCGCGCGGGCGGCTAAAGCCATCCTAGAGATGATTCCGGCGATAAAGGCTTGAGTCAACGCAGACTTGGAAAGAGGGGCGTGCACCATCCCTGCATTCGCGAAGAAGAAAGCATGCAATAGACGGGTCCCCTCAGCCCATCTTTCTAGCCGCTCTCATAGCCTTCATCTTCGCGCCCTAGTAAACTATTTGTGCACCTCATTCGTTTATAGAATGGAAGTGTTGTTCTTCGTGCGGCCCATTCCGCGTCTTCCTGTAA
>DATLKS010000329.1:0-6278 GCA_035538255.1 Terriglobales bacterium | reverse complement strand
GGGAATCGCGCCGGTATCCAGGTGGCCGCGCAAAAAGATCGTCAAGTCCTTGGCTGCGCGCTGATACATGCTGAGGTAAAGCTGCGGGGTGGCCGCTTCCGCCAGCGATTCTGTGCGTGCGTCAGCGAGCAACCCAATAATCGTGGCCCAATAGGATGAGGAAGGATTTCCTTGCACGGGTAATTTCAGCCGCTTGCCGATCACATCGCCGGCCGGGAAATAAGTCCGCGCGAACTCTTCGTTCACCAGCGCCACGGCCGGAGCAGAAGCTGTATCCGAGTCGGCAAACAAACGCCCGCGCAGCAGGGTGATCCCCAGCAGTCGAAAATATTCCGGTGTCACGACCGAAAAGTTGATCAAGGGCGCCTCGTTCGTGGGAGTCTGCTGCCCTGCGAAGATAAGCGGGAAAGCCCTTACATCGAACTGGCCGTGACCGAGTGGCACGGCTGCGGCGTCGCTAATGGCGACTTCCTCCACGCCCGGCAACGCTCGGGTTCGCCGCAGGACTTCCTGTAAAAAGGGCGCTTCTTGCGACGCCGTGCGGTAGATATCCGTTTTGGGATCGTTAGGGATCGGCAGCCAAACACCGACGGTCATCACATTTTGCGGATTGAATCCCGGCCGCACCTTGAGTAAATCCCAGAAGCTGCGCAGCAGAAGCCCGGCAGCAATCATCAACACCAGAGAGAACGCGAATTCGGTGATCACCAGAATTCGCCGCGTGCGCGCCTGCTCCCTGGAACCTGTGGAGCCACGCGCTTCCTGCTTGAGAAAATGAATCAAGTCCAGGCGTCCAGTGTGCAGCGCTGGAGCGAGCCCAAAAATCAGGCCCGCAATGAGGGTTGCGCCCAGCGCAAACAGCAGCACAGGCAGATTGATGGAAATGTTCCGCAAACGCGGCAGACTGTCGGGGATGAGTTGCAGTAGAAATTTCTTCGCGCAGAAAAGCGTAGCCAGGCCTATCGCCCCGCCAAGAATCGAAAGCAGCAGGCTTTCTGTCAGCAGTTGCGAGACAAGGCGTGTGCGAGCAGCTCCGAGCGCCTGGCGAACAGCCATTTCACGCGCTCGACCGCTCGCGCGCGCCAGCAGCAAGTTGGCAATATTCACGCACCCGATCAGCAACACCAAGCTCACCGCGCCGAGCAGCAGAATCAATGACTGGCTCATGTCGCCAACTATGGTGTCTTTGAGCGGAACCAGCCGCACGCGCCATCCGCTTTGCGTCGGATAGTCATTCGGAAATTGCCTCCGCAGCGACTCAACCAGCGCATCGAGACGGCTCTGTGTCTGCGCGAGCGTCAACCCCGGTTTCAACCGGCCGATGACTTCGACCATGAAGTGCGCGCTGCGCACCGGTGCCGGTGTGGGCGGCGCGTCAAAGTTTGTGGCCGCCCACACTTCTGAATCTCGCTCTCCCGCGGTTCGCCCGGGATCGTGATAGCCGGGAGGCATCACACCGACGATGCGATACAGATCGTTATCAAGGCGCAGACTTTTACCGAGGATTTGCGCATCTCCGCCGAACGCACGCTTCCACAGGCCGTCGCTGATAAGCACCTCGTACACAAAACCAGGCGTGTGGTCGTCGGGATTGAACGCGCGGCCCAGCTGCGGGTTCACGCCAAGCAGCGCAAAATAGTTCGGCGATTCCGCCAGAAAGCTCGCGCGGATCGGATGAGAGGCGCCGGTGAGATTCGCCGAACCGCCGCCTCCCATGGGGGCTACGTACTGAAAGATTCCGGAGCGTTCCAGGTCGTGCCACTCCGGCACTGACATCCCTACATCATGTGCGCCGACGCCAGGAAGATCATCCACGATGCTGACGAGCTGTTCGGGATGCGGAAACGGCAGCGGGTGCAGCAGCGTGGCATCCACAACGCTGAAAATGGCGGTGGTTGCGCCGATACCCAACGCAATCGTCAGGACCGCGACGCACGCAAACCCTGGAGACTTCCGCAGCAAGCGCGCCCCATAAGGAACGTCCTGCAAAATGTTGTCCCACCATAGGACACGACCGCCTTCATAGAAGCGTTCTTGTGCGCGCGTCACATTGCCGAAGGCGCGGTAAGCTCCACTGTGGGCATCGTTATAGCTGAGTCCCCGTTCCTGCAGCCGCTCGATCTCGAGTTCAATGTGGGCCTCGATTTCAGCCTTGAAATCGGAGTCCGTACGCTTGCGTCTGAACATAGCTAGCTCTCTTCCGCGCCGAGGACCTGCGCGATGGCTGTCGCCAGCCGCTTCCATTTCGCCGTTTCCTTTACCAATTGTTTGCGGCCGCCGGCAGTCAATGAGTAAAAGCGTGCCTTCCGGTTATTGCTCGATGTGCCCCATTTGGCCGAAATCCAACCACGCTCCTCCAGCCGCTGCAAGCCTGGGTATAGCGCTCCATGTTCGACGAGCAATTCTTCATCGGAGGTCTGTTGGATCGCGCGAGCGATGCCTTGGCCATGCTGCGGTCCGAGGATCAGCGTGCGCAGAATCAGTAGATCGAGCGTGCCTTGCAGAAGTTCCAGCCGCTCTTTTGTTTCTCGGGTAGACATTTGACCTGTAAGTAGACGTATGTATGGGTAGCATGTCAACCGAAAATCTCTTGTTTGTGGAACACCTTGGGATGAATTGGAAAATGGATGACAGACAGATCGCGCGCTGGTCAGTTCAGAGCCCGCCAGATGACTGGTCGCCCATTCGCGCCAGTTGGGTTTGATTGCACATTGTCAGCAGTCTTTTTTCACTTCCAGGACTGGCCTGCTACATTCTTGCGTGTCTTGTGAGTCGATGATTCGCTCTTGCTATTGCTCGATGCGGGTGCGTTTGCGACAAAACCGCAGGTGAATGCTTTTTCGCAACGCGCCGCCTTCAGGTGACGAGAAGGGGAGCCTCTTCCATGAAAAATAGCATCCGCTTAATTGCTATCTTCGCATTTGTAGCTGTTTTTGCTTCGCTAGGTCCGGGCAAGTCCAATCAGACCAGTGAACCGCCGCTTTGGCGAGTCTATGAGCATTACTTGCGGAAAGCGAAGTACGTTGACCTGACTCACACCATCACTCCTTCGATTCCAGTCTGGCCCGGTTTCGGGACTTCGAAGTTTATGCCCACAATCAATCCGTCTACAAACAAGGCGTATACCTACGAGGCCGACGGGTTCGAGGCTACACACTACGATCTGGCGACCGATCAGCTCGGCACACAACTTGATCCGCCTGCCCATTGGAATCCCAGTTATCCAGCAATTGACGAGCTGCCGCCAACCTACACTGTGCGGCCGCTGGTTGTGATTCCCATCCAGGACAAAGCCGCCAAATATCGCGGCTATCAAATGACAGTTGCCGACATTCACGATTGGGAAAAAAGAAATGGCGCCATACAGTAGGGCTCAGTCGTATTCATCCGCTCAGATTGGTCGAAAGACTGGCCTGACCCTGCGCTCGCTACTCGCAAAGAGTTTCCCGGAATCAAGCTTGAGGCTCTGAAGTTCCTGCATCTTGAAAGAAAAATTCTATTTCACAGCCACGAAGGGCTTGACACCGACACCACGCCCAACCTGGAAGGCGAAGCGTGGCTGCTGCAGAACGGCTATACGCAAGCAGAAGGAGTCGCGAACCTGGATAAAGTGCCCGAAAAAGGCGCTCTAGTAGCGATCGGATTTCCAAAATTGCAGGGAGGGACGGGAGGCTACGCCCGTTATATCGCTATTTGTCCGCCTGATTGGAAGTACGGCGTGTCTGTGGGCGACGTGCCCGAAGCGCCGATGGATAAATATGACAAGCCGTTGCATTGGGATTCAAAACTGGGAATGCGTGTGCGCTAAGCGCTTGCGGTTATGCTGAGAGACTGATGGGGAAAAGGTAGACGGAGCGTTTTCCTCAATGTTTGTACATTCCTGTTACGGGAACGTCCGTCTATCTCCATATTTCCCAAAGGATCATCACTGCGCGTTGACGGGAGGCGCGGAGCTTGGCTCAGGCGAATATTGGTTTCGCCCTAGTATTTCGTCCAGATGCATGTCTCAGGCTGGATTGGAACAGGATGGACGCCGAAGCCTACTTCCGCGTCATCCGCAGCTCGATCATCATGCGCTCGTTTCCTTTGTCGTCGATCAGAAAATGGCGATGGAGGAGAAGGCGGCCGTCTTCCTCAAGATGCGCGCGTGCGACGGTCTTGCGCCCGAGGCGTTCGGTATCGAGCGGAGTGGCCCAAAGGACAATGTTCTTGCCGTCGAAGGTGCCGTCGCTCTGACGGATCGACATCGTCGTCTGCCGCGAGTCGTACCACACGGTGGTGAAGCGATTCGTCTTCGGATCGAAGCCGGAGATTCCGGTACCCGTGCTCGTCGTTCCGCCAGCATTGAAGAAGGTGAAATCGGACTGCAGAAACTTGCCGTCCTGAATCATGTACTGCTTGCACGTTGCTTTCGTCACGATCGGCTTCCCATTCATGGGGAAGAACGTCTTCACCACGTCCCACTCACCCACGAATTGCGCGAGCAGCTTCTGACCGGCGCCCGGCGTGTTCGCGGGCTCGTATTGATTGTGGGTTTGCTGCGCGACCGCCGCAGTGGCGAGGAACAAAATCGCGGTGATGCATTTCGTCATGGCACGCGATGATACGCGAACATTCCGGAATGGCCCAAGCTTTTGTGTTCCCGTTTCGACTCCAAGCACATGAGTGCCGTACAGAGATCAAGACCACTCTCTAACCAAAGGCTCCGGACACCTTACTCGGATGACACGGATGTTCTCATAAGCGATTCTTGCCGGCAGTATTCTCTGGCTCGCTAGTCATCTTCAAGTTTTATTAAATGAATTCTTTAAGGCTTTTGAGTCTTGACAGTACTTTGAAAAAAACACGATCATCTGGCCCCGGCAGAGGCTTTGTATTTTTTCCAGCGGGCTCGTTGGCGACGCAATGCCAGCACCTGCGGGTGTCGAATCGGCGTTGATACTTTCGAAAGACTTAACGATCACGGAGAACGGCTCCGGCGACCCCTCGCCGCAGTCGGTGTGCCGGTATCGGAGGGTTCGGCTATGAAGAAGCACTTTCATCTGGTGTACTTCCTGCTCTTTGCATTCAGCTCTTTGTGCTTTGGGCAAGGGTTAGGCAGCATTGTCGGGACGGTTACCGATCCCACTGGATCGGTGGTTCCCGGAGCACAGGTGCGCGCGACGGAGACGAGCACCGGGCTTTCCCGGGCGACGGTCACGGATGCGCAAGGCTATTTCGTCTTGTCGGCGCTGCGTCCCTCGGACTACACCATTGCCATCGAAGCCAGGGGCTTCCGCACGGCCAATCTCAAAGCGCTCACGCTGCTCGCTGACCAGACACTCACGGCGAACGCAAGACTCGAACTGGGTTCTGCCACCGAAATCATCGACGTCACAGGAAATGCAACGCAAGTGGACACTACCACTTCGACCATCAAGCAGGTGGTCGAGACTCAGCGCATAACTGATCTGCCTCTGAACGGCCGAAACGCTGCGGAACTTAGCCTGCAGGTGGCAGGCGTCGTGAATTCTGCCAATGGCGGCGCGGACCAAGGCGTCACCAAAACCTTCCCCGGCGGTGTGACGTACTCGGTGAACGGCTCCCGCCAGAACCAGATCAGCTATCAGCTCGACGGCGGCAACTTTGTCGATGAGTACACCAATATCAACCAGCCGTTCCCATTCCCGGACGCGCTCCAGGAGTTCAGCGTCCAGACCAGCAACTATGGAGCGGAGTACGGGCAGAACGCCGGCGGGGTCGTAAACGTCGTGACTAAATCGGGAACCGACCAGTTCCACGGCGATGTCTTCGAGTTTCTGCGCAATGCCGTCTTCAACGCCAGAAAATGGGATTCGGACTTTAACGCAAAGGATCATGGGCGCGATCAGCTCAAGCGCAACCAGTTTGGCGGCACTTTGGGCGGGCCAGTCATTCACGGTCGCACTTTCTTCTTCGTGGGCTATCAGGGTACTCGCGTGCGCAACGTCGGCAATCCAACAACGGCGAGTGTCTTCACCCCCGCTCAGCGAGCCAGCGCCACTGATCCTGCGATTATCAAGCTGCTGACCTTCATTCCGGCGGGCGATCCGACTAATCCCGACGCCGCAGGTCAGCCGCAAGTGACCTATGCCAGACCGAGTCGCGAGAACTTCGACGAAATTCTCGGCAGAATCGATCATTCCTTAGCGACCAATGACCGCCTGACCTTCCGCTACGATCGCAATCGATACCATAAGGATGCGGTATTCGACCCTGCAAACATTCTCAACTATGCCGACGCCACAAATGCGATTGTC
>DATLKS010000328.1:0-2070 GCA_035538255.1 Terriglobales bacterium | reverse complement strand
GATACATTCGTGCATTCGGTCTGCTGGAGAAGGGATCAGGAAGAAACGAGCCCGCCGTGAGGCCTGGAAGATTGCGGTATCCACGGCCCACGCCGGGACCGCCGATGCAGATTTCGCCCACGGCGCCTTGCGGGACCGCGGTTCCGTCTTTATCGAGGAGGTAGATGCGTGTGCGGCCGATGGGGCGTCCAATGGACGGAACGGAAGAACTGCCACATTCTACGACGCCGGACGTCGAAACGACTGTGCACTCGGTCGGGCCGTAGTTATTCACGAGAACAAACGGTAGAGGGCGGGCAGGCGCGCGATGCAGTCTCTCACCGCCCGTGAGCACGAACCGCAGCGGCGTTTCGTTCGGCCAGTCCAACTGTGTGAGCGGAAGCGCGAGCGCAGTGGGGACGTAAGAGATCGTGATCTGCTCGGCTAGGAGCCATTGCTGCAAGAGCTCCGGAGATGTCCTGGTGATTTCGTCGACCAGCGAAATGGACGCGCCACGCGCCAGATAAGGCCAAATCTCCCAGCCCGCTGCATCGAAGCTCAGCCCGGCAAGATGGCTGGCACGATCATGGCTAGTGACGCCAAACGCATCACAATGCCAGTCAACAAGATGCGAAAGATTGGAGTGCGTGACTTCGACTCCCTTTGGGTAGCCGCTAGTTCCGGAGGTGTAGATAATGTAGGCGAGATCGTCTGGCGAGACCTTGGGCCGCGTAGGAGGACCAGCCTGCGAAGCGATGAAGGCATCCTTTTTGGGATCAATTCCTTCCACATCCAGGTCCAGGCGCCGAAGGCGATCGGCGTGCGCAATCAGGTGCTTGGCGTCCGAATCAACTACGGCGAAGGAGACGCGCTCGTCAGGCCATGCGTCATCCATAGGAACGTAGGCTGCGCCCGCACGCATTACCGCTAGCGCTGCGATGACCCAATCGAAAGACCGTTCAAGGCAAATTGCAACCGTGGCAAAAGGTCGAAGGCCAGTGTTGATAAGATGCGCTGCGAGAAGGTCCGCCCGCCGATTTAACTCGGCATAAGTCAGGGAGGCATGGCCTTGGCGCAACGCGATTTTGTCTGAATCGATTTCATTGATTTGCGACGAAACGGGACCCGAACTTCCCATGGAAAATAAACCTCCTCCACGATCACACTTCAGAATTGGATGCGGAAGATGGGAACTGGGAAGCCCATGCTGCGAGGCGCCTGCGTGCACCTCGTTGAGGGCAAGTGGGTTGCAGTGCGGCAGAGCCGCATGAATCTAGAACCGGTCTCATGAGCGGGGTTCGTCAACTTCTGCAGCATCTTGGGACCCGTTTTGTTGTTGGATCCCACAGTTCTAAAGATAGAGGTTTAGCCATCTATGAGACCGATGTAGTCCCGCGCAGAGAATCGATGAAATTCAACCAACCGAACTGCTAGTTACTCCAAGCATGGCAGGCAGCCTCAATTGGAATGCTGCCCAGGCGGTCAAGTAGGCCAGCCCCGCCATAAAGAAGATTACCAGCGGATGGCTGCTCCAAAGCACTCCGACAAGGCCGGTGAACAAGGTACTGCCGACCGACCCGATGGCTCCTCCAGAGTGGGAGGGAAACACATCGGACGGGGTGGTCAGCAGATTCGACGACCAGGCCTGATGCGCCGTCGTGGCAAGACAAAGCAACACGATGGCCTGAGAGAGACTAGACACGATGGGGACCAGAGTGACGGAAGTGGCGCAGAGCGCGCAGACGAGCATTGCAATCCGGCGCCCTGCGCGGGGCATGCAGCCTCGTCGAATCGCGAAACCGGCGAGCCATCCCCCGAAAATGCTCCCCGCGGTTGCTCCCAGATAGACAATAACAAGCGGTAAGCCCAGGCGATCCATATTTGCAGCGAAACGCTCGTGAAGATATTTGGGCAACCAAAAAAGATAGAACCACCAGACAGGATCTGTGAGAGCTTTGGAGACCGCAAAAGCCCATGTGGCGCGGCTTCGCAGCACTGACGCAAACGATGCGCGATCAGCCGATTGATGTGCCTCGTCCGGAAGCAACTGACCAGGCGCTTGTACGAGCCTGTCGTAGGGAAAAAGTTGCC
>DATLKS010000327.1:0-5418 GCA_035538255.1 Terriglobales bacterium | reverse complement strand
TTCTCTGGCTAAAGAATGAGATTGCGGAGTTGAAGGAGGAATTGCGGGGGAAGAACATCGCCTTCGATGGGACGATGCCAATTGGCATCATGATCGAAGTGCCCTCAGTCGCCTTTATTCTCGATAAGCTTTGCGCCGAGCTAGACTTCTTCAGCTTGGGAACAAATGATCTCAACCAATACTTCCTCGCCGTGGATCGGGACAATGCCAAAGTAGCGGGACTCTCCAGCGTGCACCATCCCAGCTTTCTTCGCTTCCTGAAATATATTGTCGATCAGGTGCACAAGAACGGCAGGTGGATAGGCATGTGCGGCGAGATGGCCGGCGATCCGCGCAATGTCCCGGTTCTCGTCGGCCTTGGACTGGATGAGATCAGCGCGTCGGCGGCACAGATTCCCGAATTGAAACAGAGAATCGCGCGTCTTTCAGTTAACGAATGCCAGCGATTGCTGGCGCAGACGATGGAGTGCTCGCAAGTCAAGGAGGTTGAACGCTTGCTGCAGAATGGGCATGCGCAGGCGGAAGCCATGCCCTTGCTCGACCGCAATCTGGTGATCGTTGACAGCAGTAGCGAAAGCAAAGAAGAAGCGATCCGGGAATTGATCGACTCGCTTTACATTGCTGGTCGAACCGATGATCCTGATCGGCTGGAAGAGGTCGTGTGGGCGCGCGAGGCTGCCTACTCGACCGGTCTCGGACACGGCTTCGCCATCCCACACTGCCGCAGCGATGCGATCAATGCGAACTCCGTTGCAGTTTTGAAGCTCAGCAAGCCGCTCGAATGGGGATCGCTCGACGGCGAGCCTGTTCGCGTAGTGATCCTGCTCGCCGTGCGCGAGTCCGATGCGAACAACAGCCATATGCAGGTTCTGGCCAAGCTGGCGCGCAAGTTAATGAACGAACCGTTCCGCGAACGGCTGATGCAGTTGGATGCCGCGCCGGATATTCTGGCGTATATTTCGCGCGAGCTCGAGATTGGGGTGTGACAAGCCACAACACGCTGGTATTCAAATCGCATGGCAAAATGAAACTTGCAGGCACAGAAATTCGAGGGTTTATAGCACCTGTCATCCTGAAGCGCTTCTGTTGCGCGAAGGATCTCCCGAGAGGTTGAGGACTTAATTGCCGGCAGTGTGGCTCTTCTACCAGGAACATCAGCGGTATAAGGTCGAAGAGCGTCAGGGTGCATTTCAGTATGGAACATCGCGCGAGATCCTTCGCCCAAAACGCCGGGCCCAGGATGACAGGTTAGAAGTCTTCGGACAGAGATAGTTCGTTTTTATCCGCATTCAAAACGTTCATGGAGACCCACTAATGCAGACGATACAACGGCGGTTTTTGCTGTTGTTCTTGTCAGTAAGTATTTGTTTCAGTCTTGCACTTGCGCAAACCGCAACGAGCGCTCCTTCAACGAAGGACCAAAAGAAAGCCCGACCTCAAGGTTTGAAAGCCTCGGCTACTACTCCGGCTATCGACTTGAGCAGGCAGCCCACGCTGTATGTCGTGGGCTACGCGCACCTTGATACGGAATGGCGTTGGGAGTATCCGCAGAGCATCAACGAATATCTCAGCAAGACGCTGCGCAATAACTTTGCTCTTTCCGATAAGTATCCGCACTACATCTTTAACTTCAGCGGAGCGAACCGCTATCGACTGATGAAGGAATATTTTCCGGCTGATTTCGCGCGGCTCAAACAGTACGTCGCCGCCGGCAAATGGTTTCCCGCAGGTTCCTCGATGGAGGAAGGCGATGTGAATTTTCCGAATGCGGAGTCGATCTTCCGCCAGATTCTATACGGCAACAACTACTTCCGCCGCGAGTTCGGCGTTGCCAGCAACGAGTACATGCTGCCCGATTGCTTCGGCTTTCCTGCGTCGCTTCCAAGCATTTTGCATCATGCCGGAGTTAAAGGATTCTCTACCCAGAAGTTATCCGCAGCCTGGCAGCCGGCGCCTCACGTAGGTGGTCCGGATTCTCCGGAAAAAACTCCTGACGGTATTCCGTTCAACGTGGGAATCTGGGAGGGAACCGACGGGAGCACGATCCTCGCCGCTCTGAATCCTCTCAGTTATGGAAGTCAGGTGGTTTACGATCTCAGCAAGACTCCGCCTCCTCCGCCGGCGCCAGACCCAAAGCTCACCGCACAGCAGAACTCGTTTCGTACGCGTCCACAGGAAGACTGGGTGAAGCGCATCCAGATCAACGGCGACCTCACCGGCATTAAAGCCGACTACCACTACGTCGGAACCGGCGACATCGGCGGCGCTCCGAATGAGTATTCAGTAAAGTTGATGGAGGCGATCGTCACCAAGTCAAAGACTGTGATTCCAAGTCCACCTGCGAATCCGCGTGAGTGGGAAGCCGAGCAGGAGCCTGGAGCGGCGGAATCTGCTCCCGTGCAGGTGGGCGATGGACCGATCCACGTCGTCTGGTCGAAAGCCGATCAGATGTTTGTGGACATCCTCAAGTGCTGCAAGACCGATCGCATGCCGCGCTATAAGGGTGATCTGGAGTTGATCAATCACTCCGCCGGCTCGATCACCTCGGAGGCTTATCAGAAGCGCTGGATACGCAAGAACGAACTGCTGGCCGACGCGGCAGAGAAGGCGTCTTTGGCTGCAGCGTGGCTTGGGGGCAAGCCGTATCCACAGCAGCGATTGAACGACGCCTGGACTCTGGTGATGGGTGGACAGTTTCATGACATCCTGCCAGGCACCGCTACTCCGAAGTCTTTTGAATTTGCCTGGAACGACGACATCGTTGCCATGAACCAATTCGCAAGCGTGCTCAAGAGCGCCACGGAAACTGTGGCCTCAGCGATGAACACGCAAACACAGGGAACTCCGGTTGTTGTCTATAACCCGCTGAATATCGAACGCGAGGACGTGGTCGAAGCCAATCTCGGGTTCTCGGGCGGAGCTCCCAAATCGGTACGTGTAACTGGGCCGGATGGAAAAGATGTGCCGGCACAAGTAGCAGGCGAGAGTGACGGGAAAACAAAAGTTGTGTTTGTCGCAAAAGTTCCTTCCGTCGGCTACGCGGTTTACGATGTCCAGCCTTCCGAATCCGCGACTCCCAATTCGGAGCTCAAAGTATCCGAGTCTGCGCTCGAAAATGCGCGCTACAGTGTGAAGCTCGACCAGAATGGCGATGTATCCAGCATCTTCGATAAAAAGGCCAACAAAGAACTGCTCTCCGCGCCCATTCGCCTGGCTATTTCGACCGACAATCCTGCGCACTGGCCGGCATGGAACATGGACTTCGAAGACGAGCAGCGCGCGCCGAAGGCGTATGTGAGTGGCTCTCCGAAGATCACGGTCGTAGAGAATGGGCCGGCTCGCGTCGTAGTGCAGATCGAGCGTGACACGGAAGGCTCAAATTTTATCCAGACTGTGCGCCTCGCTGCGGGGGATGCGGGTAACCGCGTTGAGTTCGCCAACAAAATTAATTGGAACACCAAGGGCGTGAACCTCAAGGCGACATTCCCGTTGAGCGCAGCAAACAGGATGGCAACTTACAACTGGGACATCGGTACGATTCAGCGTCCGAATGAAGAAGAGCGGCAGTTCGAAGTCGCGTCACACCAGTGGATCGACCTCACGGATCAAAGCGGCGGCTACGGCGCAACCGTTCTCACCGATTGCAAGAACGCATCCGACAAGCCGAGTGACAACACGCTGCGCCTCACATTGATCCGCACTCCGGGAACGCGCGGCGGATATCCCGATCAGGGAACGCAAGATCTCGGCCATCATGACATCCTCTTCGGTCTCGCAGGCCACACCGGCGATTGGCGCGAGGCGCAGACCGATTGGCAAGCGCATCGATTGAACGATCCGCTGGTCGCATTTGAGAGCACCAAGCACGCAGGCTCTCTTGGCAAACAGTTCTCGCTTGCGAAAGTGAACAACAGCCGGATTCGTTTATTGGCCCTCAAAAAGGCCGAGCAGAGCGACGAGATCGTAGTGCGCGCGGTCGAGCTTGATGGCAAGCCGGCGAGCGATGTTCATATCAGCTTCGCAGCACCAATACTGGCAACTCGCGAGATCAATGCTCAGGAACAACCTCTGGGTGCAGCTCACGTCCAGGGCGGGGAGCTGGTTACATCATTCACTGCCTATCAGCCGCGCAGTTTCGTCGTGAAACTCGGAGCCGCACCGAAGCGCGTCGCTCCTCCACAGTTCGCGGCAGTGAAGCTGCCGTATGACATGTCGGTTGCGAGCGCCGATGGCAAGCCGGCGTCCGGATGCTTCGATTGCTCGTTCGATCGTCCTACCGCTCCGCAGGGCAGAGCGCTTCCTGCGGAGATGCTTCCCACCAGGCTCGACTATGCCGGAGTGAGTTTCACGCTGGCTCCAGCGAACGGAAAGCCGAACGCACTGGTCACCGATGGCCAGAAGATCCAGCTTCCTTCGGGCAAATTCAACCGGCTGTATGTGCTGGCTGCGGCGGCGAACGGCGATCATCAATCCACGTTCAAGGTGGGCGACAGCACGGTCAAACTGAATATCCAGGAATGGACCGGATTCGTCGGCCAATGGGATGACCGAATTTGGAAGCCGACTGAAAAACAGATTTCTGAGCTTGAAGCGCCGCTTTACACAAATCGTCCACACCGGGATGAATACGGCGAGATGGTGGGCCTGCGCCCAGGCTTCATCAAGCGCGCGGACATCGGATGGTTTGCGTCGCACCGTCACGACGACGCCGCACGCAACGAGGCGTACGCCTACTCTTATCTCTTCGTGTATCCCATCGACATTCCTGCGGGCGCAACCACGCTTACCCTCCCGCACAACCACAACATCCGCATTCTCGCTGCAACGGCCGTGAATCAGGATCAGCAAGCCTGGCCGGCACAGCCACTCTACGACGTGCTGGAGGGAGGAGAGGGGCAGAAACAAGAGGCAATGAAGTAGCTTGCTGTGGGAGGGACCCACTAAGCGTGCCCTCCCTAAGATTTTAATTTCGAAGGCTCTCTGCTCCTCTCCTCTTGGTTTGTCATCCTGAAGCGCCTCTTTGGCGCGAAGGATCTCTCGAAATGTATGGGACTTACTTGCCGCTGCCTGGCTCTTCGGCCATAAACCTCGAAGTGCTTGCGTAAAGAGCCAACCGGCGGAATTTGTGTCATTAACATAGCGGGAGATCCTTCGCGCAAAAAAGAAGCGCTTCAGGATGACATCTATGAAGGCTTCGGCGTTGTCAAGGAGTTGATTGCACACACTTCGAGCCAGCACTCCGAAGAGCGCGCCATTTCGCTCTCGTAGAGAACTGCGGTTTGCATCGCCGACCAAGGCTCGCGTGTTGAACTCGTTCGGGTGGACTCGGTCCGACCCAACCATCTATCCGATCAGTAAACTCTGACCATGATTTCTTTTTCGAACTCCCTTGACGGGAGCGGGGCGCCTAATCAGTGT
>DATLKS010000326.1:0-2787 GCA_035538255.1 Terriglobales bacterium | reverse complement strand
GTGTGGTTGAGTAACCATCGAGAAGCGGTAAGGCTTGGGCGCGACCGCCCCAGCTCCTTACGCACGCGGTCTCTTCAAGGCCTTCAACGTCGTAGTCGCCTCCTTTCACATAAATGTCTGGCCGCATCTTCCTAATCAGCTCCACCGGGGTTCTCTCGTCGAAAATTGCGACGAAGCTGACGGACTGAAGAGCTGCCAGGATCGTCGCCCGATCTTGCTCGGGATTGATAGGGCGATCCAAGTCCTTGTCGAGCAGTCGCGTTGAGAGGTCGCTATTGAGACCAACAAAGAGCGAGGCGCCTAGCGCCCGCGCCTCTTCAAGATAGATGACGTGACCCGGATGGACGAGATCAAATACGCCATTTGTAAAGACCATCGGCCTTGGTGCAGACGAGGCAACCCTGGCCAAGCTTTCAGGTGACAGGATCTTTTGGCTCAGCCGCATTGCCCTCACTTCGTTCCTCTTGCGCCGCAATTACCGCTAAGACCTCGTTGAGTGAGGCCACGGAAGTGCCAAGGCGACTAACCACGATGCCTGCCGCGGCGTTCGCGAAGTCGATTGCTTCCCCCCATTCCTTTCCCGCACCGCGACTGACGGCAAGCGCCGCTACTACCGTGTCGCCCGCACCGGAAACATCGAAGACCTCTCTCGCCCGCGCCTTTCGATGAAGCGTCCCTCCATCGCAATAGAGTTTCATTCCTTCTTCGCTCATGGTGAGCAGAAGTGCGTCGAGGTCCAATTCGCCGCGGAGCCTCTGGGCGTTGCGATCCATTTCAGCTTCGTCGTCCCAATCTCCGGTTGCGAGCGCGAGTTCTGACCTGTTGGGTGTGATAACGTTCGCCCCGGCGTAGCGGGAGAAGTCTCGTCCTTTCGGATCAACGATCGTCAGCTTGTTACTCTGCCGTGCGAGTTTAATCAGCTCAGCCACACGTTCTAGCGCACCTTTGCGGTAGTCTGAGAAGACTACCACATCGTGCGCGTCGACGCGGCGCGCAAATTCAGATTGCTTGGCTTCCAACGCGTGGTTCGACGGCACATTCTCGAAGTCGATACGCAACATCTGCTGCTGGTGCCCAATTACCCGCAACTTGAGTGTTGTGCGTATTTCGGAGTCTTCCTGAAGTGTGTGATTGATCCCTTGTTCGTCCAACACTCGGCGCAATCGTCGCGCCGTATCGTCCGCGCCGACCACTGATAGCAGCGTAGCTTCAGAGCCGAGGGCGACGATATTGCGTGCGACATTGGCTGCGCCGCCTGGCCGCTCGTCTGCTCGTCCCACTTTCACGACTGGCACAGGCGCTTCAGGTGAGATCCGGTTGACCTCGCCAAACCAATATTCGTCGAGCATGACGTCCCCGACGACGAGGACTTTCAACTTCTTAATGGTATCACGCATCCGTATGCTCGAACGCCCGGTCCAATGCTGCGCAAAGCGCATGGTAGGTCAGGAGATGCGCCGTCTGGATCTGGTCTGTATGCGGAAGCGCGACAATCATTGAATGGTCGCTTATTTGTGCGAGCTTGCCGCCATCGCGCCCGAGCAAGCCCACAGTCGTTGCGCCCCTCTTCCGCGCCGCTTCGAAGGCAAGTACGACATTCTTTGAATTCCCTGAGGTCGATATGCCCCAGACAATATAGCCGGGCATCGCTAGCGCTTCCACCTGACGGCTGAAGACCGTGTCATAGCTGTAGTCATTGCTCCATGCAGTCAGGATGGAACTGTCGGTCGTCAAGGCGATCGCAGGCAAACCTCTCCGTTCGATTTTGTAGCGACCCACCAACTCGGCGGCGATGTGCTGGGCATCGGCCGCTGAGCCACCGTTTCCCATGATCAAAAGCTTGCCTCCAGCCCGGATAGACGAGACTAACGCATCTGCTGCCCGCCCCACGTCTTCTAGATAAGCGGTTGTCAGTGCCTCACTGAGCGCTGCCAAAGTGGACCGCATGTCATCCGCAATCGCTGCGGAAATCTCAGTTCCGATCATTGAACGTTCCTGCTCATCCTCAGCTCGATTTTGCCCTGACCCTGGCCAATCTTCGAGGATTCTGTCGCCGCGCGCTTGGTATCCGGACTATTGTCCGGTCGAGAAAGGCTATCCTTTCGGTCCTTGGGTCCCCGCATCGCATTTCCGTGAAGTGGCGACATGAGGAGTGAAAGCAAATCGTCACCCAGGATAATCTTCCGGAGCCTGGGAGGTCCGTAGTCGTCAATCCATTCTCGCAGGCGCATACAATCCTGCCGAGGTGCAACCATCGCGTCGAAATGGGCGATTCTGGAAAGGTAGTGTGCAAGCGCGAGGGCATCCTCGTCAGCATCATCACCCAGCGCAATGGATTCCAGTCGTTCTGGCGCTCGAAATACCGTTAGAACGCCCATCTGCCGCCAGGTCATGAGCAGTTCCCACTGCGCTGAGTTCCTTTTCGAATAAACGTGCAGGCCGACGTATGCGTCGCCGGCCGAGGGTCTGATTATCCGTTGCGCTCGATCCCCAACATAAAGCGTACGCTCGATGTTCTCTATGTCCACTGCGTAAAACTCATGGTCGTGGGGACCTGTGGCAACGAACACAGGCACACCGTTTGCTTCGTCACGTAATCCCTCGATTAGCTGCAGAACTTCCTTCAATCGACGGTTCGATTGCGCAAGTATGGTCGGCTCAATCAGTCCCGAAACATCAACGTAGATTGATCTATGGCTCAATGTCCGCTCGGGGAAATTGATCGCGACAGAGGCTGCAAATGCTATTCGTTGCTCTGCAGATAGACTGTCGATCCTTCCAATGAAC
>DATLKS010000325.1:0-3186 GCA_035538255.1 Terriglobales bacterium | reverse complement strand
AGCGAAGCAAGACCGACCGACTTCGCGATTGCAAGGGCTTCTCCGGTGTCCCACTTTCGTTGACGATAGACGCCTAGGCTGTGAACACAGAGGATGGTTAGCGCTGTGTAGAGCATCAGCAGAGCGCGCACCTGGTTCGTTATACGAAGACCGATGACGCTGTTGCTTGTGCTGATGTAGAAAATGACTGATGCGATGACCGATGCGAAGATGAGATCGGTGGCCACCGGAGAGAATTGAGTCGAACTGGCTCCGGAAAACTCCCGGCGGCGATTCCGCCTCGCACTCACTGCATTGGCCGGAGGCACCAAAGATAATGCTGGGCTGGGTTTCGACCGCTCTACAAAAATGGGAGTAGGAACTGGTTCCGCGACATCTGGAAGTGACACGGATAAAGAGAGCGATTCTGAAGCGCTGTTGGGAATGGTGGCCATTTTGTAGTGGATTTGCCTGGCTCCCTCAAGCTTTCAGGGGAGCTGCTGGAATGTTTTTAGTGCTAGATAGGTTCTACGTCGTAATCGTCGACGCGGATGGCGATGGAGCGCTGAATGGGATCAGCGGAGATCACCAGGGTCCGGTTGGACTTGAATTCCGTCAGAATCCCTTCGAGGCCATCCAGGCAACCGCCGCGCAAACGCACGCGCTGCCCGGCACGAAGAAACGGGTGCTCCCAATATGGGACGTCACTGTTAAGCAACAGGCGGATGCTCGCGATTTGCTCACTCGGCACTGGCAACGGTTCGCAGCCGGAACCGACGATGCGCACGATCCCCGGAGTTCGAAGCACCCTGACAAAGTGCTCCGAGGTAAACGGCACACGCACAAATGTGTAACAGGGAAACAGGGGGAACTCTACTTTCTTCTTGCGATCGCTCCATCGCTGCACTTTGGTGACTACCGGCAGGAAAGTGTCGATGTTCTTGCCGCGCAACAGGGTGTCCACCTTTTTTTCATGACGGGCGCGCGTATGAATGGCGAACCATGAGCCTTCTGGCTCGCTGCCGCTAATAGCGGTTTGAGCTGTCCATGTGGTCTCGGCCTGAGGAGTCATAGCTTCGCCCTGTGAGTCACATTTCTAGTGACCCAAAATGAAATTGAATCGATAAAGCAAGTACAGCACAGCCAATAATGGCTGCAATTGAGACCCTACAGCCGGCTATAAATTGCGCTCGGCACCGGGAACGTGCGTTGGTTCAGCACAGCCCCTAACACCGGGACGCGAGCTCCGGCAAAGTCCTTCACAATCTTGTTTGCGATCGCGCGGCGACTTACGTTCGCTTTCAGTACCAGCGCCACACCATCCGACATGGAACCGAGCACGATGGAATCGGTGTATAGCGATGCCGCGGGCGAATCGATGAGCACGTAATCAAAGTTACGGCGCAATTCAACCATGTATCCGGCCAGCCTGTCCGAGGCAAGCAGCGTATGCGCGTCGGGTACTTCGGTTCCTGCCGTGACCAGCCACAATCTTTCCTTCGCCAGTTGACGCGCATAGCTGCGAATCTCGCCTACCTCGAGCAACGCGTCCACCAGTCCCGCTTGATTCTCAATTCCAAAGGAGTGGTGCAGTGATGGACTTCGCAGATTCGCGTCTACGAGACAAACTGAAGAGGTCGTCTTGAAGGCAAGAAGCTCCGCAGCGCGCGAGCACAGAGACGTGGCTCCGCTACCCGCATCCAGACCAGCGAACACCACCACTCGTGGGCTGGGCTGGACGTCAAGAAAAAGGCGATGGACAAGCTTCTCCTCTTCAAACTCCCGAGCCGTAAGTGGATCTGTAGCGCGTTCGAGCGGCATCAAGCGCGACTTCTCGCCGGCAGTTTCGGGCGCGGCGGGCGTCGACAAGACGTTCGGATAGACATCCGATTTCGTCGAACCTTGCAGTTGGTGCAAAAGCTCGAAATTTCTGCTCATACGTTCGCTCCTTCAGCCCTGTAGCTGGCAGTCGCGCGCTCTGCAATCCCGTGCAGCGACGCCTGACCGGGAGCTGACGACTCAGACTTCGCGATCGCCACGGACATGGACTCCTTCGTGATTTCAATTCCCGCTAACCGGATTAGAAAGGCGCCGATCCCTCTCAATTGCTTGCCAACCACTCCCGAAGCAGCGCGAAGCCGAACGCGACCGGTCCACAACCTCCTTCTCACAACTTCCAAAGAAGGTGGACGCGGAGCCTCGCGGTGCGGAACAGTCCGAGGTGTTGATCTGACAAGCGACTTGCCCGCGTGCACGTTGTAGCTGGGCAAGGCTGGCGAACGAAGATCCTTGATGCCCAGCGATTCAGGCACCACTGCGCCTGGAACCGTTACCCCAGCTTCTCTTGCTCTCCAGTCTGCCGAAGCGCTAATCGGAGCAGCGATTTTTACTTCTGGCGCGAATACCGGGAGCTCGATTGGGGTTATTTCATTGCTTTCCGCAACTTCAGTGCTGTCAGCGGAACAATCGAGTATTTCAAGGTCGCGCGCGACCTCGAGCACGATGTCGGCTTCCACGGTCGGTTTCTGCGAGGCAAACGCTAGTGAGAGCGCATTGAAACAATAGTTATTGATGATGCGCGGAATTCCATGACTTCGGGCGGCGATCAGGCCTACTGCTTCGGGCGAAAAAAGCGCTGGACCGGTATAGCCGGCGACTTGGAGACGGCGGGCCATGTAGGTTGCAACGTCTTTGCCGGCCAAAGGCTTGATCTGAATGATCATGGACAGACGCTGCCGCAGTTGTACCAGTTCGGGACTCGCGATCTTTTTCGATAGCTGTGGCTGACCAGCCAGTATGATCTGCATCAGCTTGCGGCTGGGACTCTCGAAGTCCGACAGCAAACGCACGGTTTCCAAAACCGATGTATCAAGGTTTTGTGCCTCATCGACTATCACAACCACTCGACGTCCTGCTCGGGCTTCCCTGAGCAGCTCCGCCTTTAACTGTTCATGCAATTGGATGGGATCGTAGCCCTGTACCTTCAGTCCGAGGTCGGTCAGCAAGAAGCCGAGGAATTCGCGCGAATCGCATTGTGTTTGAAACAGGAACGCGGTGCGAAAACCTCCTCCAAGCTGCTGGAGAAGATTGAACAGCAACATCGTCTTTCCCATTCCGGGCTGGGCGACCATGGCCATGAAAGCCCGCTCTGACTGAACGCCATACTGCAGAGAGGCCATCGCCTCCCGGTGTGTAGCCGATGGATAA
>DATLKS010000324.1:0-1659 GCA_035538255.1 Terriglobales bacterium | reverse complement strand
CTTGGACGAACTCGGCCAAACCGACATAAAACCGAGCTAGGTGAATCCCCTAGCCCAGCATGCGGGCTCGACCGGATTGATAAGCGGTCAAGGCAATTGTAGGGAAAGCGAGAACGGCGGAGGCTAAAACCATGCAAACCACTGCTGTCCGGTTAACGCCTAGTTTTAGAACCTGGCAATCGGTTCTGTAATAAGGACTTCGCGACGATTTTTGGCTTGCCGCGATTTGAACGCCCAAACGCCCCAAAAACACCTCGGAGGCGAAATACAATGCCGCATGAACTCTGGCCGAACCGTATTCTCGCAGTTGATCAGCTTCCTTCCCGATCGAGAATTTCGCCGCTGTGTCGCTCGTTACGGCGGCGACCATCGACTTCGGGAATTCTCTTGCTGGGATCAGTATCTGGCCATGGCTTTCGCTCAGCTGACTTACCGCGAAAGCCTTCGCGATATCGAGGCGTGCCTTCGCTCTCTGCAGGAGAAGCTGTACCACATGGGCTTCCGCGGTCGCGTGTCTCGTTCGACGCTGGCCGATGCCAACGAGAATCGCGATTGGCGCATCTTCGCCGATTTCGCCCAAGTGCTCATCCGTGTGGCGCGACCGCTGTATGCTCACGATCCGTTGGGTGTCGACCTCGAGCAGAGTCTCTATGCTTTGGACTCCACCACGATCGATCTCTGCCTCTCGCTGTTTCCCTGGGCTCGCTTCCGCAAGCACAAGGCCGCCGTCAAAATGCACACACTGCTCGACCTTCACGGCAACATTCCCACTTTTATCCACGTAACAGAGGGCAAAATGCACGATGTGAGCATCCTCGACGAGCTCCTTCCTGAGCCCGGAGCCTTTTATGTGTTGGACCGCGGCTACATTGATTTCGAGCGCCTCTTCTTGTTCACGCGTGGCTCTGCCTTCTTCGTCGTGCGTACCAAGGAGAATGTGTTGCTGCAACGCCGCTATTCGCGCCCGGTCGACAAAACCACCGGCTTGCGATCCGACCACACCGTCATCCTCACCACGATCCGTTCGGCTCAGGCGTATCCCGATCCGCTGCGGCGCGTAACCTACTACGATGCCGAAAAGCAAAAGCGGCTCAAGTTCCTGACCAACAATTTTGTGCTGCCGGCACTGACGATCGCGCAAATTTACAAATACCGCTGGCAGGTGGAGCTGTTTTTCCGCTGGATCAAGCAGCACCTGCGAATCAAAGCGTTTTACGGTACCAGTGAGAATGCCGTGAAGACGCAAATTTGGATCGCTGTCTCCGTTTATGTGCTCGTGGCGATCCTCCGGCGACGTCTCGGCGTTGAGGCGGGCCTTTACCAGATTCTACAGATTTTGAGTCTAACGCTTTTCGAGAAAGTGCCGCTTTTACAAGCACTTGAGACATCGGACTCTCAAGAGAACTTAGTCGCAGATCCGAACCAAATGATTCTATTCGACTTTTAACCGGACAGCCCTGATATGCGATATATGCGATATGTGCGCTGCGAGCCCATCGTCCACTGTCCCGCCGACTTTTATGCCGCTTCCCTCTCGTAATACTTCAGCAGGCCGCCCAGTCGTTCTCGACACCGCACTGCTCCCATGTTCTTTCTTGCCTGCGCCTGCGAAGGAAACAAGATCCGATTGTCTTTGCCCTGATGGTTGCGCTCCTCGTG
>DATLKS010000323.1:0-2544 GCA_035538255.1 Terriglobales bacterium | reverse complement strand
GTATCTTCGGTCTGCTGCTTCCACTCAGGCGAGTGGGGCTCGACCCCACGGTCGACCAGCGCGCGATAGATTTTTATCGTGGACTCGTATAAGCCGAGCTCAACCACCGACAAATAAGAGGACGCCGGTTCGAGAAAATCGCTCAATTGCAGGCGCGCAATCTGCAGTTCAGCTTGGTTTAAGCCATCAAATGATTCCCGAAAGTGAACCAGCATCAGGTCGCCCTTGTGTCCCAGGAGCGAGAAAAGCGCAGACTGTCCATTTTGGTTCTGCTCCATGGAGGAGAGGACCGCGCTGGCTTCCTCGATGATCTGTCGTTTGTTGGCGGAATCTAGTTCCCGCCACGCAGACCAGCGGATCCTCATCATCTGGTGAAGAACGCTATAGCCCTCGATCGTGAGGGGCACTTCCGGCATGGAAGCCGCTTGCGGACGAACTGTGCGAGGAGAGGACATAGACATCTATTGTGAGCCTAGCTTATCGGACGGGCCGGTAGGAGCGAACACGAAGGTAAAAAGAGTTGCAAGGAAGCGATGGCTCCGTGACCTTCCTCCTTAACATTCGTGACCTTCATATTAGCTCCGGGGTTTAGCCTAAGCTCCGGCGCGCTTCGTTAGCAGCTCCTCCATACTGCACTGTGGACTCTTGCCACGCGCCTCCTGAAGCTGACGCCAGCTCATCGAGGGACGACCTGTATAAACCTGCTCCATAGCGATGCACCCCGGCACCGGACAGACTAGGGCACACAGGTTGCAGCCCACGCAGTCTTCCTCAACAATGCGCGGGACGTGCCTGGTAATGTCTCCATCGCGCAGGTCACCGCGCGGACGCTCAGCGGCAGTAATGCATTGGTGGGCTCCATCCTCGCAGGCGATGTAGCAAAGGTTGCAGCCGATGCACAGCTCGGGATGGATGCGGGCAACGATCTTGTAATTCAGATCGAGATCGCCCCAATCGCGAATGCCATCGACCGATCTGCCAACCAGGTCCATCGCGGAGCCAAACCCCTTCTCTTCCAGGTACTGCGAGAGGCCATCGATCATATCTTCCACGATGCGGAAACCGTAGTGCATGGCAGCCGTGCATACCTGGACCGAAGTGGCTCCTAGCAACATGAACTCGATGGCGTCCTGCCAGTTCGCGATGCCGCCGATGCCCGAAATAGGAATGCCGACGTTCGGATGCTTCGCCACCGACGACACCATGTGCAGAGCAATCGGCTTCACCGAGGGTCCGCAGTAGCCGCCGTGGCTGCCGTATCCGCCTACACTGGGACGAGGAGCGAGGGTGTCGAGATCGACGCCGACTATGCTGTTAAAGGTATTCACCAGTGAGACAGCGTCGGCTCCGCCCTGACGCGCAGCCCAGGCCATGTGTGCTACGTCAGTCACGTTGGGCGTGAGCTTCACGATCACCGGAATCGTCGCAACCTCTTTCACCCAGGTGGTGATCAGGGTCGTGTACTCCGGCACCTGTCCAACCGCAGCGCCCATGCCGCGCTCCGACATTCCGTGCGGACAGCCAAAGTTCAGCTCCAGCAGATCTGCGCCGGATTCCTGCGCACCTCGAACGATATCGTGCCACGTTTCGCGCTTTGACTCGACCATCAGCGACGCAATCACGGTGTTCTGCGCAAACCGCTTCTTAACCTCAGAGATCTCGCGGAAGTTCGTTTCGATAGACCGATCGCTAATCAATTCAATATTGTTGAGCCCGATCATGCGCTCGTGCTTATAGTCGATCGAGCCGTAGCGCGAGGCCGTGTTGATGATCGGCTCTCCGATAGTCTTCCAAACCGCTCCGCCCCAGCCAGCGTCGAAAGCCTTCATCACCTGATAGCCCGTATTGGTTGGCGGACCGGAGGCGAGCCAAAAAGGATTCGGCGAGCGCACCCCGCAGAAGTTGATGCTCAGATCAGGCATGAGCTACTCCTTTTCGCTGCGACTCGAGCGCGGCATGAATCCCAAAGGCTGCTCGTTTGCCGTGCGCGACCGCATCTACCACTTCGCCTCCGCCGTTTACACAGTCCCCGCCTGCGAAGTATTTGGGATTGGAAGTTTGCATGGTTTCGGCATTAACAACGACTTTTCCACGCTTCAGCTCCAAACGGGGAATCTCGCGCAGGAAGTCGAGCTTCTTTTGTCCGAGGGCCTTCACGATCATGTCAACTTCGAGCGTGAATTCAGTTCCTGGGAGGGGACGGGGCGTGCGTCTGCCGGACGAATCCGGAGGGCCGAGTTCCGTTTTGATACATACCAGAGCTTGTGCGCGTCCGCGAGGATCGGGAACCACCCGCACCGGAGCAGCCTGCCAGACGAAAGTGACTCCATCGGCCTGAGCCAACTCAAATTCATAGTCGAATGCCGACATCTCTTCCCTGCTCCGGCGATAGATCATGTACACGACCTCGGCGCCAAGTCGACGCGCTGCTGTCGCAACGTCGATCGCCGTGTTACCGCCGCCGATCACGGCCACTCTGGTGCCAACTTGAACATGGTCGAACCCGTTGGTCTTAGCTCGTTCAATGAATGAGAGCGCATCTAC
>DATLKS010000322.1:0-1688 GCA_035538255.1 Terriglobales bacterium | reverse complement strand
AGAAATGGTGCTGATAAGTTCTGAAGCCCAGTAGCATCAGCTTTGTCTTGCTTCTTTGTGTCCTCCGTGTTCAGTTAGCCTCTCCGCGGCGTATATAAGTCTTCGAACGCGAGCAGACCGCATACGCAGCTACTCCGGCGGCCATCACAATTAAGCCGAAAACCCACACGGTGATGCCGGCAATTTGTTCGTGCTCCGCATGGAAACCGGCGAGCACGAGTAGAGCGGTGGGTAGCACGCCAATCAATGCCGCTCCCACGGTACCACCGGGTACTCGAAAAGGTCGCGCCAGGTGCGGCTCTTTTACCCGCAGCAGATAGAGCGCGAGAAATTCCAGCACCAAGCTGGCGCCCCACAGCAGGACATCGAGTGTGACTAATCGATCAAAACCCAAACCAAGGCAGGCTCCATATAGCAGAGCACACGTAAGAATGGCGACATAAGGCGCTCCGGTCTTCGACGTCGTATGGGCGAAGACTCGCGGCAGCAGTCCTTCGTCGGCCATGGCTAAGGGCAGGCGCGAGTAGCTCATCAGCAGAGCATTGAATTGGCCGAACGAGCTCACCATTCCTCCAGCCACAATGCCCAGCATCAGCCACCTGCCGCCAACCATGATGCCCAGCGTCGCCCATGAACCTGTAGTCCATTGCGCCGGCGCAATTCCTGTGCGTGACATGGCCGCGATTGGGACAACATATCCGATTGCAACCAGCACGATTGTGAGAATGATGCCGAGTGGATACGTGCGTTGTGGGTTTTCGACCTCTCCGGCGACGTTCGCGGCATTGTCGTATCCCATGTAGTTCCACATGCACACCAACAATCCTGCGATTAACCCAGAATGCGTTAGAAACTCATGATTTCCCTGAACGGGATTGTGGCGGGATAAGAGCGCCGCAAAGGTGAGCACGACAAATGGACCAAGCATTAGGAAGAGCATTCCCAGAGAGCCTTCGCCGACTGCTCTGCCTCCGGCGAGGTTCCAAATCACGCAAACGCCAATCAGCGAGGCGCCGATCGCAATTCCGTGCCATCCGCTGTCTGCACCGGGAATGAGCCGTCCCAAGTATGCGACAAACAGTGTTGGATATAGCGCCAGGTCAAACACACTCGACGCAAGCGAAAGCCACGCCTCCTGAAATCCCCAAAAGGGACCCATTGCGCGGTGCACCCAGACGTAGTAGCCGCCCTCGGCCGGAATCGCGCTGGCAAGCTCCGCGATCATCAGTCCCGTCGGCAAGGTCCAGATAACTGGCGTGACGAGCACAAGAATGATGGCCCCCATGTAACCTGCCGAGCCAACCGCTTCCTCTAAACCATACGGCCCGCCAGAGGCCATAAAGTATGTGGCGGCGATGAGCGGCCAGAGCGCAATTGCTTTCTTAGGAGCCGGCTGAGGGATGCAGCTCATTGGTCTTGAAGCGAGAGTGGGATTTCTAGCAAGGATCACTCAATAATTGCCAGCACGTCTCCTGCATTTACGGCTCCGCCCTCGCCTGCCAAGATTTTTGCGACCTTGCCCTTCTTAGGCGACTTCAGCTCATTCTGCATTTTCATCGCCTCAATCACGATTACACCGGCTCCGTGCTCCACTTCGGTGCCTGCCGGGGCGATCACGCGCACGACTT
Source organism: Terriglobales bacterium (assembly GCA_035538255.1). Taxonomy (GTDB): domain Bacteria; phylum Acidobacteriota; class Terriglobia; order Terriglobales; family Acidobacteriaceae; genus Gp1-AA112. The sequence goes on along the minus strand of DATLKS010000322.1, from coordinate 60 downwards.
TGCCGGGCATAGGTGCGACGACTTTCTTTGGGCCTTTGCTGCCCCCGGCACGAGCCTTCC